>CAZMEH010000069.1:0-5406 GCA_964564885.1 uncultured Saprospiraceae bacterium
CAAGTTACAGATCTATGCAAGGTGATGTTGCGGTTGGTGCAAAATTATTGGTCAGAAAGGTGAATTCTGATAGCATATGGACAGCAATGCCTGTTTATTTGCAGCGAGGAAATTCACAATATGAAGTGGCTGATAAAATTCCAGAACTGAAATTCAAAGTTAAATTCTCTCAGGATTATTTCAAACTGAGTAAGGAATTAGACTATAAATCATACAATTTCAAGCAAGGAGAAAGTGTCAAAATTGGGAAATACGAAATTTCGTTTGAGCAGTTTAAAAAAGACATTGATAGAAAAAAATACGGTATTGTTAGTGATGTAGCAGTTGGCGCAATGCTAAAAGTAAAAGATACTGAAAATGATATTGATACGACGGTAACACCGATTTTCTTCTTGAAAGGAAATCAGAGTTTAAATATTTCCGAAGAAATTCGTTCAATGGGCTTAAAGTTTCAATTTGCATCACTTGATCCTACTAATGGTTTGATTACGATGTTGATTGCGGATAATTTGTCTACTAAGGATAAAGTAATCGTAGAAATTGCAGAAAATGCGCTTCACGATTATGTTGTTCTTCAAGCGATTGTTTTTCCTGGAATTAACTTATTCTGGCTAGGTAGTATTATGATGATGCTAGGCTTAGCGATGAGTATGTGGAAAAGACGTGTGGAGAATAAGCAGTAGGTTTTTCAAGAAATGTACAAGAAAGGGTCGGATGTTTTAAAAGCATCCGACCCTTCTTTTTTTAAATTATCCCGTTCTGACTATTCATTTATAAAAGCAATATAATTCGCATAAAATTTATCGTTCTTCTGTGTGATTTCGATAGTTCCCTCTGCCGAACCATCTTGATAATCTGCTTTGTACTTTAAGCGAACACCGTATAATATTTGAAGAAAACTATGTAAATCCTCCGAAATACCATCGCTAGTTTCTAATTGCCAATACCCATTTTTATGACTTGTCAATTTCCAATCTCTCCCTTTTGTTGTTTTTGCAAAAATTGGTCGAATGGTTTCTTCACCTTCTTTATAAAGAAAAAGCGTCGTCATATCTTCACAAAGTGTTAGACCTTCATCGTCCATCATTGGATAAGAATAGTCTATTCCAACACCAAAAATAAACGGTTCATCCTTGAATTTGAAAATACTACCTTGAAAGTTACTGACTTTTTTGTCACTCATTTTTTTCGGAATTTTATTCAAAAATTTTCCAAAAATCCAACCTTCTTGACCGTCAGCCGTTTTGACTTTGAGCCACGGATAACCATAATCTTGACAATCACTTCCTTGAGTAATACTTTTTCGGCTAGTTTCATCCAGCACTTTAACGAGCATTCCATGCGGTAGTTCGGCTACTTTTTCAGATTTCAAATCAGCTTTAGAGCGTATCCGAACACCATTTCCAATAGTAAAACCATCAAAACTACTTAATATCAATTCTAATGGTTCGTCTTCGATTTCTTCGACTTCTTGTTTTTGAACAGGGATTTCAGTTGGTTTCTCCCGTTCTTTACATTGCATAAGAATTAAAGAACAAGCGATAAGTAGTAATGCTTTTTTCATTCGTTTTTGTTTTGATGAATGTGTTAGAAGGGAGACCATTTTTCCTCTAAGTATTGTTCAATAGTTTCGTATTTCCCTATTTTTAAAATATCATTATTTTTAGTACTAGGGAGCGATAAAAGAATAAGTTATACCATTCCTAAGGTGCTTCATTAAAATGTTTTTTTGAAAGATTGGTCAATGAAAACGGAGGTATTAAAAACTATTCTCTGCTACCATTCCCGTATGTGATTTAAACATATGATTATAATATTTAAAATCCGTGTCTTTATCACCCGTATTATAATAAGGTTTTTGGATAATAAGCGTTTTTGTAGGCCCATTAACGCTGATAATGACAACAGGAATATCAACTTTCAATGCAATATGATAAAATCCACTTCTCAATCTATCTACCTTCTGACGAGTGCCTTCTGGCGCAAGTGCAATAGTGAATTGTTCTCGACTATTGTACATTTCAGTAATCGCATCCACTTGATTTTGTGATTTCTTTCGTTCAATCGGCAGCACGCCCATTCCTCGCATGATAATACCAAGCGGAAATTTAAATAATTCTCTTTTTGCTATAATGTTAATCGGTGCTTCCTTTATCCAAACGGTACTCATGGCAAGAATGAAATCCCAATTAGACGTGTGAGGACCACCAAGAATGATGTATTTTTTTAAATCAGGTAGTTCACCTTCCAATTTCCATCCCATCAATTTATTTAATACAAACTCAGCAATTGCTTTTTTCATTTATTTGACTTTTTTAAATCCCGATTTTAAAAACTATTTGCTGGAATGATTCCAGTATGAGATTTGAAGATATGATTAAAATGTTTAAGATCTATTTCTTTATCTCTTGTATTGTAATAAGGTTTTTGAATAAGAATTGTTTTTGTTGTTCCGTGAATAATCACCGCAACAACAGGTAAATTAGCTTTTAAAGCAATGTAATAAAAACCACTTTTAAATATTTCCACCTTTTTTCGAGTTCCTTCTGGCGCAATTGCGATAACTAAATTTTCTCGATTATCAAACATTTCAGCAATCGCATCAACTTGATTTTGTGATTTCCTTCGCTCAATCGGAACAACACCTAAAGCTCTAAAAACACTTCCAAATGGAAACTTAAAAAGCTCTTTTTTACCAATTATCGTTACTTTAACTTGAACCATCCAAATAGTACAAATTGCTAAAACAAAATCCCAGTTAGAAGTATGAGAACCAAGAATAACAATAAATTTATTCAAATCAGGCAATTCACCTTTGATCTCCCAACCCATCAACCGATGTAAAATAAATTGCGCTATTACCTTTCTCATACTTTTATATTAAGGGAGCAGGAAATAAATAACCTACCCGATATTGCGACGTGATTTTTTCTTCCTGCCTAGTGGCAGACAGGTTTAAGAAATTTAAAAAATCGGTGCATCCCGAAGTCTCGGGACGGAGCTGTTTTTTACGTTTTTTAAAAATGAAAAGAACAAGCTAGATTCGGTAGGTTATTTTTTTCCTACTCCCTAAACTTAAATTTTCATTTATTATTCGCTTGCTTCCTTTTTAAAAATCTTCTCAAAAGCATCATACGCCGCTAAATGCAAAACATCGCCATGATCTCGCTTTTCAAGAAAATTGAAATATATTTTTGTTCCACTTGCTTTCTCTACATTTACTTTTTCATACAATTCATTCGCTACTCTTTCCATCACTTCACCTTCCTTTCCAACAGCAACATAAATTGATTTTGATGTTGTATATGATTTTGATTTATAATCTAATAATGCTTCATCGTCCCACCAAAGGCTAGGACTCACAATGATATAATTATCAAATAATTCAGGTTTTTTTAATAAAATTTCAGTTGCTAATAAACCACCTAATGATTGACCGATAAGCGTTTTGGTTGTAGTTATTTTATAATTTTTTGTAATAAAAGGCTGTAACTCTGTTTCAATAAATTTAATGAAATTTTCAGAGCCGCCCGTTGTTGGAAATTCCTTTTGGTCTCTCTCGCTATTACTCGGATAGGTAAAATCTTTTTTTCGGTCAATGTTACTAATGCCAACTACAATGGTTTCAGGCATTATTTGAATCCAAGGAAAAGAAGCAAATTGAACCAATCCTGAAACATGTATAAAGTCTTCATCCGCAGAACCATCCAACAAATAAATCACCGGATAAGCCTTCAATGAACCTGGAGAATAACCTTGCGGCAGATAAATATTAATCGTTCTATCTTCCTTTAAAACATCAGAATAAAATTCAACAATTTCACCAATAGAAAAATCCTTGTGACCAGTTTGAGTCGTATTATCGGTAGGATTACAACTCAAAATCATGATAGAGAAAAATAGAACTGATATTATATTTAAAGATTTCATTTTGGTACTATTAAAAATAAAAATGCTCAAATACTTTGGTTTAGGTATTTGAGCATTTTTATATCTCTTAATATAATTCAACACGTTTGTAGCCTGCTTGTAGCAGACAAGTCTAAAACCGTATCCGATAGCTATCGGGACTACATTCGTCAATAATTCTATGCTCTGTTATCAAATATATCTACGTATTCTTCCTCAGTCGCTTCATTTACATCATCTTCGTGAATAGCTTCATATTTCATATATTCATCAGAATTCATATTATCAATAAGTGCTTTTGCATCAGACATAGTTGGAATATTCTTAGGAATATTGACTTTACGAGGATTATCTTTTGTGATTTTTCCACCGCCGTCAGTAATATCACCAATTAAATCTTTCAATTTACTTCCGATATCTTTTTTTGAAAAATCACCGTTGAAAACATCAGATTGCAGATCAAACAAATGATTGACGACCGTTTGTTTTGTACTGTTCACTTTGTCATTAATACTGTTTTGTAATTTTTGCTTCTCAATCGCCAATACTTTTCCAATATCTGGTTTGAAGATAGACGTTAAAGCATTTACCAAACGCATCAAAAATTCATACACAACAGAAGTTGCAAAACCACCAAGCATCGCCGTTAAAACCACAGCCATTGCAGGCCCACTTTTAATCGTTGATACCATTTCATTTGATTCGAAATTTCCATCAAATAAAGTAACTAGAATCAATCCTGAAAGCAAACCAAGGCCAAAATCTCTCCAGTAAGTACCTTCATATTTTGGTGCGTATGTGTTATTTCCAATATATTCTTTCGCTTTATATAGCAAATAAAAAGAAGCACCAATACCAGCAGCAGCTAATCTAAATAGAACTGCAAAAACTAAATCCCAACTTTTGTTGTCGAGCAAATTATTGGTAATCATTTCACTACCACCTTCGATAAATGCAAAACTCAATAATCCTGCAAGGCAGAAAAACGCCATAAATAGCATTCTACGTTCCAAAGGAACTGCGCCAAACATTCTAAAAAAGCCCCAAGTCCTTTCTTGATCTGTTTCCATTAACAACAATGTCGATGGAGTAGATGGCGACACAGCGACTGATAATTCACTATGGATTTCGTGCAAGCGTTGTTTATCCGTAGCGCTCATTTTAATGTCACCATCAGACTTGAAGCTACCTTGACTCATTCTGAAGTTAGGCAACTCACCAACACGATTAGAGATGTATTCGTAATCTCTAACTAAAATAGATGAGAATGGTTTTCCTTCAGAAGCAGCATATTTCATCATGGCTTCACACTCTCGAAAAGAGAGCTCTCCAGATGATAATTTAGTGTATCGCTTTTTAGCCAAGGGTTTTGAAATTTAAAGAAATTATTAAATAATACTTGAATATATCAAAAACAACCAATATATGCAAAATTATTGTGTAATGTGCTCGTAAGATGGAATATTGAAAAACTATGGTTCTTTGAAAGATCCCGTG
>CAZMEH010000070.1:0-6286 GCA_964564885.1 uncultured Saprospiraceae bacterium
TAATCGCATTTTTCTACTTCTTCATTCAATTGTTCGGCTGTTCAATTATTCAATTATTCAATTATTCAATTATTCAATTATTCAATTGTTTTCTAATCTACTTCAACTTAAAGCGAACGCCAGCATAGACAATCGCACCCATGATTGGCGCATAAATCTGAGAAGCGTCAAAAGTTGGAATACCTGGATCTTCATTAAACGGATCACTTGCTCCAATAATCGGATGATGTTGGCGATAGTTCGTTAAGTTTTCACCACCAGCGTAAAGTTCCCATTTTTCATTGATGGTTTTCGTTAACTGCGCATTTACCGTTGCGTAAGTTGGCGTGATACCTGTTCTTTGATAATCCGTTAACGAATTATGTCCTGCTGCCGAGTGATCTTCGTGTCCAAGTAAGGTCGGCATACGTTGTGGTCCAACAATTTGAACCGTTGTGTGTAATCTCCAACTCTTGTCTGGAAACTTAACATCAAAAGTCACTAAACCACGATGTCTTGCAACTAGCGGTGCTTGTAGCAATTCGCCATCAAAAGTGATTTTTACATCATTCAACTTATAAGCTACTTTCACCTCTAAGAATTCTGAAATATCATAAGTTGCACTAGCTAAAAAACTATTCGCATAAGAACGACCTTTTAGGTTGTAAAATTGAATTTCGTATTGATCTGTTTCTCTATCAACAATGATTTGATTGACAAATCTCGTAGAATACAAATCTGCACTCAAACTCAATTCACGACCCATTAAAATAGCGTTTTTTGTAAAGTTAACACCAAAATTCCAAGCCTCTTCAGCTTCCAATGGTTCTAGCTGATTGATAGTTTTTGCCGTTGATAATACACTGAAATTTTCAGCTAAAATTCGTGCGCTACGGTAGCCACGACCAGCAGAAAGACGCATCACTGTTTCTTCGTTGAAGTCATATTTGAAATTCACACGAGGAGCTAATTGCAAACCATAAATACTATGATAATCTGCTCGTATTCCACCAACAAATGACCAAGAGCGGTCTTTTTTCTCGTGTTTGCTGTGGTCATGATCTTCCTCTCCTTCATGTTCTTCGCCTTCATGCTCCTCTTCTTCCTCTTCCTTGTCTAATTCACAACTTGCCGCCTTAGGCTTAGTGTATGAATATTCAAAAAATCCACCAGCGATTGACTCTGTCAAACTATAATCTACATTATTAAACATTTCAACGTATTCATCAAGCGCATAACTTGCACCTAATTTATAGTTGTGTTTCGTTGTAGCCAATATATTTTGATAAATAACATTCGTATAAACACTTCTTTGCGTTGCGTCATAATCTTTCAAACCAAAGAAACCATCGTTTTGGTGCCAAGTCAAATTGGTAATCCAACCTAAACTCGCAAACTCGTTGTCAAAACCGATATAGCCTATTTTACCAAATACTTCAACTCTATCCGTATTTAATTCAAATCCAAAATGGTCACTTGGAGAAGTTTCATAATCAACTTGTCCGCCGCTAATGTCATAAACTAAGGCATGAACATTCAACTGCGCACGTAAATTTTCGCCACGATAGAACGTTCTAAACATTCCATTAAGCGTCTTTTTGAGTGGCATATCAATGAAACCATCGCCCTCTTCGCTTCCGCTGTGATCAACCGCATTATTGAAATTTGAACCATGTAATAATGTTCCAATACTCCATTTTTCGTTAATATTATGATTAAGGTGAACATTCAATTCTGTACGTCCGTACTGATTAGCATAAGCATTTAAATATACTTTTTCTGGTGCGTCAAAGGGTTTAATCAACTCAATATTCATTGTTCCTGCAATTCCTTCATTACCGTTGACTACGTTTCCTGCGCCTTTGATAATAGAAATATTGGAAACCCAAGTTCCAGGAATATACTCCAACCCAAACGGATAACCTAAGCCACGCATTGATGGACGATTCTCCACCATCATTCTGGTATAAATACCACGAAGTCCAAGCATTTCGATTTCCTTAACGCCAGTTACAGCATCAGAATAAGCAACATTTACCGTTCCGTTTGTTTCAAAACTTTCAGACAAGTTACAACAAGCTGCTTTTTTCAATTCGCCAGAACCAATCGTTTCAATGTTGATAGTTTGGACGAGAGAAGAGAAATTATCACGCTGTTTTGCGGTGATTTCTATTTCTGTAAATTCTACACCAAGAGAAAGGATAATTAAAATGGCAGTATCTTCCTTCGTGATTTCAAGCGTATCAGATTGATAACCAACGTAGTTAATGACGAGCATATTCGTTTCGTCGATTTTGTCAATGTTGAAATAACCTTCGCCGTCGGCAGTTACGCCAATCGTAGTGCCTTGCCAAATTAGAGACGCGCCAACTAGTGGTGTTTGTTCTTGATCGACGACCATTCCCAATAAGGATTGACCGTTAAGTATTGTTGAAGCGAATAGCCCAACAATAACTATTATTATTGATAATAAATTTTTCATTATTTGATATGTTAGTTCATGAGAAAAAGTATTAACGGGTATTTTGTGTTTACATACCGATTTCTCGGTGACCCGTTCGCACAAATGAGTGCGGCTAATATTAGCGTGAACGGGCAAGATGCCCGTTAATACTTTCTAACTAACATAAATAGGATTGGATAAAATCACATAAATCTATACCGTAAAGCGGTGGAGGCGGACGAGATTGTAATTTTATTTTTTCTTGAAAAGAATATAAAAAGGTGAAATTATGTAATTTCGGTGCAATTCGAGCACTTGGAAATATGGGCAATTCGGTTATTTCTGATACAGCTAGTACATCAATATTTGCCTTAACGACCTTTGAATTTGGTGAACAGCAATCTTCGGACTCTTGTTGATTAAAGTGACTATTGTGTTTTACGGTCGATTCTTCGCAACAAGTATCCGTTTCTTCCTCATGATCATGACATTGTCTATCAATAGAAAAAAATGAAACATAGGCCTTATCTGTACAGTGACAGTAAAGATTATGTAGACTAACTCCTGTTATCGAAACAAAGAAGTAAAAAGTCCACGAAAGGATTCCTATTTTTTGTGCTATTGTATTCATTTTCAAGTACAAAAGTACGAAGTTTTTCTTTAAGGTTCAATAGGTAGTCTTGAATCAGTGTAGAATTTTTGTAATAACTTGCCGTAAAGGTTGCTTTAGTTACCTAAGAAAATAAATAATTGGAAACAAGGTAGTTAAGATGATTGATAGAATTAGAAAAGCAATGAACCAACTTTTAGGTGAAAAGACATTCCTAAACCGCCATTGTCCATAAATTCACCGAAGCTATACATGTTTGGTCCATAACGATCCGTAAAGCTTTGAAAACTCATAGATTGTTCTGACGATGCAGTTGATGGAATTTTAATGCTACCAGCAGTGATGCCAAAATCAAATTCAAAAATGAATCTATTCTTGATAATAGATTTATTCCCAATACCTACTGATATCGTAGAGGTTCGTAGATTATCTAAGCTATATTCAATGAGTTGTCCGCCAAACCTAGTGTCATAAGTATGACCATTTGCTATTGCAAAACCTTGAAAATAATTGGCAAAAACAAAATATCCCTTAGGAGCTGGGATCGATTTATTGGGATAGAATTGCATCTCTATACCAACTTGTTTATCATTGATAACGCCTTTTTCTTCTGGAAATCGACCAAAATTTTCTTTGTAGGAAGAAAGTCGCTGAATGTATTGACGGTTAGAAGAATTATAAAGAACAGAAAAAGCTAAATGCCTGCCAACTACATAGTCAATTCCAGCAAATATACCTTTTTGGTACAAAGGCGATACTGGATCTACTTTAATAAGAAATCGTTTCCCTTGATACCCAGGAACAGGACCTTGAGCTTGTAGTGTATTACTGGAGAGTATTAGTACTGAATGAACTAATAGTATGTATAGCAGTTTTCTCAAATGTCTTAGCTAATTAATTGTTTGTTATTGTTCTTAGTTGTTCGTTTTTTTATTATAAAATAA
The DNA here is from genome assembly GCA_964564885.1 of uncultured Saprospiraceae bacterium. Lineage (GTDB taxonomy): Bacteria > Bacteroidota > Bacteroidia > Chitinophagales > Saprospiraceae > CAKZLL01. The sequence continues at coordinate 3,977 of CAZMEH010000070.1, forward strand.
GAGCTTATGATATTAAGTTAGTTCGCAATTATTCTAAAACTATCATATATAATACTGTTTAAGTTACTTTCGTTCGCTTCCGAATTTACTTGACGAAACTCTCTATAAACAATCTCTGATTTTGAAACATCGGCTATTATAGTATAGTACAAGGTTTCATTGTCAGTTAAAAAAGCAGACGGAATACCTTCTAGGTTTTCATCTTTACTTTTTTCGCTAGTCTGAGACGAAACACCTTGTATTGCAAAGAAAGGCGTTCCATATATCTCGGCTAAATGGCTAAAGTGAGAAGCTATTTTTGGTGCATTTTCATAAAAAAACTCCACATTTCGTTGTCTTGCTGGATTGTCATTGATGTCTTTAAATTGTTGCAATTTATTTGTTAGTATAATTTCTTTTCTCAACGGAGCTAAATATTCAAAGTATTCTGCATCGTTTAAACCTAGTTCGTCAGTGTCAACTATTTGTAAAACAATACCATTTTTTTGAGCATTATTTATTAATATTTGATTGAACTTGCGTTCCTGTTTGACCGATTCGGAATACTTATTCGTTTTAATATTTTTTCCTTTTTGACTGGTTTTTACCTTTTTAAAGGTTGGATTAATCGAAATTATCTCCTTGATTTTTGATGGTTTTAAAGAAAAGTCTTCTTGCCTTTCTATTTGCATCAAACTACTACAGTTTATATTACAAACAAATGCCATGCAAAGTAATAAAATATATTTTAAATTTATATTTCTCATTTTGTCTTACGCTTTGCTTCTACATAATGCTTACCACTAGGAAATAATTTGACATACTTCTGATAGAATGATAGGGCTTCGTTTATGCTTTTTGTTTGTTCGACAAATTTTGCCATTGTAATTAACATCGTTTCGTCTCTGGGATGATTTAGATATGATTTTTGAATGAAACCATAAATTAATTGTTCTAATTCACCCTTAGGAAGGTTATTAATTAGACAGTATAATTTTGCATAATCATTATTCTGTATTTTACCGCTATCAAAGTAAATCTTATTTAAAAGTCCATTTTGATTATAGTAATTAATATAATAGAAGTTTTCCGCAACTTTAGTACTTAAGTATTGATTATCAGGGAATTGGTGAAGTAGTATGAGTGCTTCAAAAGTGCTGCGCAAGTAATCTGCATTTGAGAAAGATTGATAAACAACTTCAAAATGAGCCATGTGTTTTACATTATCAAATAAGGCTCTTTCAAAAGTAAATCGACCATCCTTGACGGTTTTATGAGCAAATAAAGTAGGATTGTCACCATCGATTAATCCAATAATACTTCTCAAACGGGTTTGAACATGGTTATTAGAAAAGTGTCCAACCGAATAACTATTAGAATGTTTGAAACTCCTATATTCTTGATAAGTACACAATTGTGTTGGTAAGAGTTCGTAAATATTAGATGACAAGAACTTTGTGAAGCTAGGGATTTCTTTCGGTTCAAAATGCAATAATAAACGTAACGCATTTGGAACTTCATCTAAATCGTATCCAAATTTTCGAACCGTTTTTAATGCAATAGAATCCGCTTCCAACTCATACTTTAAGTTATAGTCAATATTCTGACTAAACTGTTTTGCTAATTCATCACTTTTAATAGCTCTATTGCTTTTAACATATTGAGCGTATTGCTTGTATGGATGATGATTATTGAAGTGAGCAATTTCGTGAGCGAGTACAAACGCCAGCTGTGCTTCATTTTCAAGTTGGCTTAGTAAACCAATATTGACTATAATAGTACCTGTTTGCCAAGAAGTCGCATTCAGTTCACTTGATTTGCTGACGTAAAACTCAATTTTATCAGCAGCCTCTGTATTATCTGTTAATTTATGACCAATTAATCTGACATAATCTGTCAAAGGATCATTGAAATAGATATTCCCATTAGCAAAAACTTCACGCAAAGCATCGTTAGTGGCATAGCGGAAGTCTTCTCGCTCGTCTTTAGTGAGTTTTTCTGTATTTCGTATATTGACTCTAGATTCTCCTCTAACGAAATTTAAATAGTCAAAAGGAATTGATCCTTTTGCTTTAATTTCTACATAACCTTCATTGTATTGAGCATTAATATTTGTAATGCTCAATACAATGAAGCATACGATTTTAGCGAAAATTACGAGAGTTCTCTTTTCTTGTGATATATAAGATAGACCATTCATTTACACAAATGTATATATATTTTTACAATAAAATCAACTATTTATAGATTGATTTTATTTAAATATGTTTTTTATATCTAAAATGATAATAATTATTAGATACGACGAATGAAATCAATCTATAAATAGTT
>CAZMEH010000071.1:0-1642 GCA_964564885.1 uncultured Saprospiraceae bacterium
CTATGAGAGCCGCTTTTGTTCTTAACTGTACGGGCTAGTCAACCGTGTGCCGTGCGCCGTCAACCGTCAGCCGTTTCTTAGAAACTTCCACAATAATTTTCAGAGAACCAAAAAACTAAACAACCTTAATCACAACAGCACCTGTTTTCTCGCCCATTTCTACATATTTTGTAGCTTCTACGATTTGTTCTAATGAATAATGTCTATCAACAATAGGCTGGTATTTTCCTTGTTCTATCAAATCCTTTATCAATAAAACCGCTTCTTTCGGGTCGCCAGGGATTGGAAAAAATACCTTCTTTCCGCCAACTCCGCCAAAAATGGCTGTCCAAATAGAAAGATAAATGTTTGACCAATTCGGACCAAGTTCAGTTGCGGAAAACCAACCGCCTTTTTTAATTAAGTGTTTACATTTCGCAAAACTACTTTTTCCAACCGCATCAATAATATAATCAAACTCTTCGTTGAGCACTTTTGTAAAATCTTCTTTTTGATAATCAATAATATGGTCTGCGCCTAATGATTGGATAAGTTCAATGTTTTTAGTATTACAAATAGCGGTGATTTCTGCGCCAAAGTGTTTGCAAAGTTGCAATGTAGCAGAACCGATTGCGCCTGTTGTTCCGTTGATTAGAATCTTAGGATTTGTTGAAAAATCAATCAAATTAATAAAAGACATCGCATACCATGCACCTTCGCTGACACTTGCGGCTTGTTCGTGCGTAATATTCGTTGGCTTTTGTGTGATGTGTTTATCTTCTGGCAAACAAATATATTCAGCATTTGTACTAAAATAATTATCTCCACTCATTCCGAAAACTTCATCGCCAATGTTGAATTTGCTTACATTTTTGCCGATGGCTTCGATTGTTCCAGATAATTCGCAGCCTAAAATTTGACGTTTGGGTTTAAATAATCCGCTAAAAAACCGAACAACATAAGGCTTGCCAGTTCGAAAACCGCAATCAGTACGGTTGACGGATGAAGCATGAATTTTGATAAGGACTTCATTTTCTTTGGGTTGTGGCTTTTCGATTTCTTTGAGTTGCAAGACATTAGGTGAGCCGTATTTTGTATGTATAATTGCTTTCATTATTGTTTAGTTGTTTTTTTTTGAAAAATTATTGTGGAAGTTTAAAAAATCGGCAAACGGCGGACGGTTGACGGCACACGGAAAGACGTTTTTATTCATAATTTTCTACGAAAACTATTTTTCCACAAAAGAAATTTAGAGAACTGTCGTTTCCTTTTGAAAATTGTTTTTTGTAAACAAATGGATTTTTAACTTGAAAGTGTACTTCTTTTCGATAGATACATTCAAAAACTAGACTTGATAATGATTAAAGGTCGGACGACTGAAAGGTTTAAGTATTACTTATAAGTTTTGAATAACGAAAAGGAGCGTTAGCTACGGCACGAAAACGTTACATTCGTTCCGAAGCTACGCTCCTATAATTTACTTTTTAACTTTTCAACTTTTTTCTATAAACCGTGCCGAAGCTAACGCTCCCTTTTAGATTTGTGGATAATCGATGTGCCTGAAAAATATTCGACACTTTCAATTTTTAAAATTGTAAAAAACTATCTAATTATTTTTCTGTTTGCGCACCAATCGCCTTATCATTGCTGTAACAACCATAAG
>CAZMEH010000072.1:0-5451 GCA_964564885.1 uncultured Saprospiraceae bacterium
CGCCTTGACGAACGCTTTGCTTGACGAACGTTCATTCTTCACTTGACGACCGCTTTGCTGACGATAAAATTAATTAACTGATGTTACGTAAAACTTGATTTTAAAGCACCAACGGTGCGACATATAATAGCATTGGGCAACGCCCAATAAATTGTCAAATAAACAAATAGAGCACCAACGGTGCGTAATAAAAGACATAATTTTGATACTCAATCCTTATTACGCACCGTTGGCGCTTGATTTTATTTTATCTTCAGACATTGGGCGTTGCCCAATGCTATTATATCTCGCACCGTTGGCGCTTTAAATTGATGAAGTATTTGCTATTTATTGCTTTGCGTAACATCAGTAATTAAAATAATTCTTATAATGTTATTTTGTCGTTCATCATCAAGGTGAAGCCATTCATCAAACCGTCAATCGTAAAAAATGCTAACAAAACAACAAATAGGTAAAGACTTAAAGGCTTGTATCAATAATCCACTTAATAATCTGATGATTATTGTACTTGGGTTGATAATTGGGACAACTCAAGTAATGATAGTGAATGCCGAAGGAAGTACTATTTTAGTGGTATTAGTGATGTTATTGAGCATTACGATTACATTTGCTTGTTGGCACGGGAATAGTCTTATCATGCAATGGCATCTGGAATATATGCCGTGGGAAGAGCAGCCATTACGGAAAACGCTTCATTTAGTCGTGTTGAATGGCGTATATACTTCATTAGTGATTATTTGCGCATTGTTTGCTTTTTACAGTATCAGCGATTTAGTTTCAGCCAAAAGGTTAATCTCATCTATTCAATGGGGCGTAGGATTTGGTATGATCGTTTCTTTGTTTCTGAATACATTATATTCAGGCATTTACTTTTTTGGAAAATGGAAAGAGTCGTTAGTCGAAGCAGAGCGATTACAACGTGAAAATGTCCAATCCGAATTGAATTCTTTACGCAACCAAGTTAATCCGCATTTTTTGTTTAATAGTTTAAATACATTGACTTCGTTGATAATCGAAGACCAAGAAAAAGCAATTGGTTTTGTTAGAGATTTTTCAGATTTGTATAGATATATTCTGAAATCCGAGAAAAAAGAAGTGTCAACTTTAGCAGATGAACTGAAGGCAACGAATATTTATTTACAAATTCAGCAAGAACGATTTCAAGATAAATTACTCCTCAATATTAATATTCCAAATGAAAAAATGGATTGCTATATTCCAACTTTAACACTTCAAATGCTAACCGAAAACTGTATTAAACATAATATTGTCTCAACAAAAAAGCCTTTGACGATTACAGTTTTTGTAAAAAACAATCATTTAATCATTCGAAATAACTTGCAAAAAAGGATAACTGCTATCGAATCTACGGAATTAGGATTACAAAATATTACTAAAAGGTACGAGCATTTGAGTAATCAAAAAGTTGAAATAGAAGAAACAGAAGCTTGTTTTCAAGTCAAAATACCATTACTAAACATTGAGGTTATAAAGAGTTAATAGTCAGACGACTTTAAGTCGTCTGACTGTTTTAGTAATGACTTTTCAGAGAACCAATAAGAAAACAGAATGAAAGCAATTATAATAGAAGATGAAGCAGTGGCTATTCGTCAATTGATTCGAGTACTTCAAAAAGTAGCTCCTGATATAGAGATTATTGAAGAATTGGAAAGTATAGAGAGTGCGGTTCATTGGTTCTCAAATAATGTTGAACCTGATTTAGTGTTTTTAGATATTCACCTTTCTGATGGATTAAGTTTTGAAATTTTTAAACATGTTAAACTGAAATGCCCAATTATTTTTACCACTGCTTATGATGAATACGCTATTCAAGCTTTTAAAGTCAATAGTATCGACTACCTTTTAAAGCCGATTAAAGAAAGTGAATTGGCGCAAGCGGTTGAAAAGTATAAATCATTGCAATCTATTCCGGTTTTAGAGCAACAAGTCAGTCAGTTGCTGCAAAATTATCAACAATCTATTAACAAAAACTACAAAACTCGTTTTTTAATTAAGCAACAAGACCAACTTAAAGCAATTGAAAACTCAAGCGTCTCTTATTTCTATTCAGAAGATAAAGTCACTTTTCTCCGAACAGCAAATTCTAAATATATTATCAACTATTCCCTAAATGATTTGGAGAAAATGCTAAACCCAAATGATTTTTTCAGACTAAATCGTAAGATGATTACTTCATTTTCTGCTATTCAAAAAATACATAAATACTTCAATGGAAAGCTACTTATTGAATTATCGCCAAAGGTTGTAGAAAAAATTGTGATTAGCCGTGAAAAGGCGATTGTTTTTAAAGAATGGCTCGGGCAGTAAGGTTCTTTTTTGAAGAATGGTTCAAAACGAGTTTAAAGAAGTTGGGAATTATAGTTATTTGATGAGTAGATATTGAAATCAAATTGCCTTAATTACTTCTAATATTTAGCTTTAAAACTAATATGCGGTGGAAAAGATGATTATTCACCGCATTTTTTGCGGTGAATAACTGACTTTGAGGTAAAAAATAAGTTTTAAACCGCATATTTTGCGACAAACAAAAAATCTTTTAGCAGATAAAACCTCGTATTCATCGAACAGATTATTTCATCGAATAATCGTTTATTACTTTCACAGTAGAAGAGGTTTCGGTATTGATTTTGAACAACTTCTTCGCAATCTAAAACCTGCTTGCAGCAGGCAAATCGTAAATCCTAAATACCAAATAGTGTGATGATTTTCAAAATATTTATAGAAAGTATAGTACAAGCATTTCAGCAAATTTGGGGCAATAAGCTAAGGTCATTTTTGACTTTACTAGGCATTATCATTGGTATCTGGTGTATAATTACGGTGTTATCTGCGGTTGATTCGTTAGAAGCAAACATTCGAGGTAGTTTTGAAAAGCTTGGTGATGATGTAGTTTATGTTCAAAAATTCCCGTGGGGCGGAGATGAAGATATGGATTGGGAAAAAATCCTCCGTCGTCCAGAACCTGATTTTGAAGATTATCAGGCCATTCAAAAACGAGTTAAATCAGCTGATAAGATTGGATATTCTGCCTTTGTTGGCGCTGTGCCCGCACAATATCGTAGCAATAGCCTTGACCAAGCATTTGTAATTGGAGCTAGTTTTGATTATGGTAGTATCTTCAATATGGAATTTGAGAAAGGTCGTTACTTCTCTCCTACCGAACATTTTTACGGTAGCAGTAAAGTGATTATAGGTTTTAAAATAGCGGAAGCTTTATTCGGCGAAACTATAGAACCTATTGGTAAAGAAATAAAAGTCAAAGGTCAAAAATATCAAGTCATTGGCGTTCTGAAAAAAGAAGGAAATGCGCTTGTAAATCCTATTGATTTTGATGAGGCGGTTGTCATGTCAATGTATCGTAGTCGTCGTTTTTCGAGTATGGACAGAGGCGCAATGATTGCCGTTAAAGCGAAGGAAAGTGCAAGTCTTGACCAACTAAAAGACGAATTAACCTCCGTTGTGCGTACAAGTCGCCGTTTAAAACCAAAACAAGAAGCTGATTTTGCACTCAATCAATTGTCTATCATTAGCAGTGTTTTTGACTCTGTTTTTGGTATTTTGAATATTGCAGGTTTCGTTATTGGAGGGTTTTCGATGTTTGTAGGTTTGTTTAGTGTGGCTAATATTATGTTTGTTTCTGTTAAAGAACGTACCAGTATGATTGGCGTAAAAAAAGCACTTGGCGCAAAGAACTATATGATATTAATAGAGTTTTTGATAGAATCAATAGTTCTCTGTCTCATAGGTGGTGCAATAGGTTTAATATTAGTATACCTGATGGTAGGTGTTGCTTCTGGCGCATCAGATTTTCAATTCTTCCTTTCAGAACGAAATATAATAATTGGTTCGGTTGTTTCTTTGTGCACGGGCGTTGCCGCTGGTATCATTCCTGCAATTATGGCTGCGAGAATGTCGCCTGTTGAAGCAATGAGAAGCTAGTTTTGGTTCTCTAACAATTTTTGTGATTTACGACAAGGATTATAAGGAGAATAGAATAGTTACAAGTTTGTAGTTAGGCCGTTTGCAGTTCTAATAAACGGTCTATTACACATTTTGATACTGCAAGCTGCTATGGTAAACTCTCATTCACTTTTCTTCTCTCAGCTTAAAAGGCAACTTAAATTATTATTTTTTTATATATAAACTAAATAAATTTAAAACATTTTCGTTATATTTGAACATCAGTTTTCAAGAAATTAGTTAGCTAAAAAACGGAAATGAAAGACATAAATCACTTAATGAAAGTTGCCTTTAGATTTTCTAAGGTATTACTACTAATTATATTATTTAGTTCTTTCACACCTTACAACGGATCAGTAACTTCCTGTCAACATGACTTTAATTTAAAAGACAGTTATTCGGTGAATAGACCAGAAACCGTTATTATTAAAGCACTCAAAGAATATGGTTTTGATGTCAAAAGAGGCTTAGAAGCTCTGAATGAAGGAGATCAAGTAGATCATACTTGGCGATTATTGAATGTAAGGACAAAGTATGGAATGGTTAAAGAAATAACTATTAAGACTAGAATAAATGGGACAAACACCTTTCCAAGCACAAAGGTTAGTTTAGTCAAAGTATGCCTCAACGAAACACTAACAAAAAAAGAACTTAAACCTAAGATTAAAAATTATCGAACATTTTTCAAAAAGGAAATTGTTAGTAAACTAAAAAAATACAAAGGATGAAAAAGCCTATTTCAAAGAAAATACTATTACATCCACTTTATATCTTTTTGTTGATTTTATTAATCACTAATGACTGGCTATTCAAAGAGATGTTTCATAACCTTTGGACAGGTAAACTGTCTGATTTTGCAGGTTTATTTATTTTTCCAATATTCTTTAGTGTATTAATGCCAAAGCAAATCAAGCTTGTTCATATTATAACAGCAATTGGTTTTGTATTTTGGAAAACAGGGTTTTCTCAGCCTTTGGTTGATTTCATTTATATGCAAGGTTGGCAAATTGAGCGAGTGATTGATTATGCTGACTTGATTGCCTTGATTTCAATTATTTGCTCCTATCGTTTTATTCAACATTATAAACAAAATGAAACGCATTCATTTGTGATTTCTCGAATCCCACAAACCAGTTTGACTTATGCTATCCTAATTGTATCATTCTTTGCTTTTTGCGCTACATCGCCTGTACGCCCGGCCATGATGATGGGAGATTATAATTTGAAACAACGTATTGATAGTGAATTAACACAAAAGGAAATCATTGAAAAATTAGAAACGGAAGGTTACCTTGTCAAAAAAGGAATGGTTATTCGTCCAATTGATTCTTTAGGAAATTATAGTACTCGTAGAGGTGTTTTTGAAGTAGATACTTCTGATAAGGCACTTAATTGTTGGCATTTAACGAATATTTCAACGAAAAATGATACACTTCAAGTCTTAAATATTTTAATAGAGGAACACTATAA
>CAZMEH010000073.1:0-4991 GCA_964564885.1 uncultured Saprospiraceae bacterium
AATAATGATTAAAGGAAATAATATATCTCAACCCTATTTCCTTTTCGATGATTTGAAAGAAAATCATTACAAACTAATACTTACTCATAATGATACAACTTCATATTTATCTAGTGAGATAAGCATTTTAGATACTACAACGTTATCTTATGATAAATTAATTCTCTACTTTGACAACTTAAAGAATAAGATGACTATGAATAATTTTAATTCAACACTTCCTTTAATTATCACTAATACCAGTTTTAAGGATTGTGTAATAAGAAGTTATAGCTTTTACTATAAAGGAGAAAATTTATTTGTTGACTACTTTAGCTATGAGCATCACCCTAATAATAAGCATACGAATACTCTAAGTAGCTATAAAGTAAAAAAGGAAATTCTCGAAAAAATTAAAAACATGGAACTCTACTTAAAGGTAGGAAATGATATTGGAAACACTAATAATATGGGTTTTACCGCAAGTTTTTTTCACAATAATTCCATCAAGATGTATTATGATGTAATTCCAGAATCCTTGTTTATTAACCTTCATAAGGAAATGAATACTCATAGAATAGATTAAATAACCCATTTTTATAAAAACTTTTATGCTAAAAAAACGAATATTACCAACATTAAGCATTTTAGCAATCATTACGATGATATGCACCGCACTCAGCAAATTTCATTGGACTTTTGATATGATTGCACATTTTAGGGTTTACTATTGGCTGGCTTTTGTTGGATTAACTGCTTTGGCAATTTATTTGAAAGAACGAACTTGGATAATTTCTAATTTGCTATTTGTCGTTCTCATTGGAATTGGATTTACTAAATTCTATATTCCACGATTTGAAGTTACGGGCAACGATTTTCGCATTTGTAGTATGAATGTTTTATCTACGAATAGAGATTTTCAGAAAGCACTTGATGTAATTAATGAAGAAGATCCAGCTATTTTAGTCATTCAAGAATTATCGCCTCCTTGGGTTCAACAATTCAAAACTTTGGATAAAAAATATCCTTATCAGAAACTTGCACCGCAAAACGGCAACTTTGGTTTAGGTATTTATAGCAAATTTCCAATGTCAAATACTGAAATAAAAATGCTTTGCGATGTCGAGATTCCAACGATTATTACAGATATAGAGATTGATAATAAAACAATTACAGTAATTGGAACGCATCCTACGCCGCCGCTTATTCACGGCTTTTACAATAGAAATACGCAATTCAGGAACTTGAATAAATTGGTCAAGGAACAAAAAAATCCTGTCATCCTGACTGGTGATTTGAATTGTACAAGCTTTTCGTATAGCTTGAATCTGTTGACTGATGGGGCAAATTTAAAAGATACTCGACTTGGTTTTGGATTACAGCCGACTTGGTCTTCGGATATTCCATTAGTTAATATTCCTATCGACCATTGCTTTATTTCAGAAGAATTGAAAACAGCTAATCGAAGAGTCGGCAATAGTACAGGTTCTGACCATCATCCGATTATTGTCGATATTGGATGGAAATATGAGTAATTAAGAGTTAGGAATTTGTACCGTCGAATTCATTCGACTAGGTGTTTTGTTAATGCTTGGCAATTAGCCTTTTGAACAATTTTAGTATCGAAATAAATACGTAAAAAACTAATGAGTTAAAACCAATTGCATTACATTTACAGTAGTTTCTTATATTTATTTCGACATTCATATTATTTTTTAAAACATTGATTATTAAGCATCAGCAAAACACCTAGTCGAATGAATTCGACGGTACAAATTCGTAATTAATTCGCCAGATTTCCTAGTAATTCTAAAGCTTCATTGACTTTAGTCGTTGGCATTTTACAAACCTTATTTTTACAAACATAAATCATGGTTTCACCTTCAATGAATTTACCTTGAACAGCTTCTAAAGTACCTTCGTCTCTTCCACCAAACAATACAACATTTGGTAAGAATTTATCATCTAATTCACTACGTAACTTTTCAAAATTCTTTCCTACAATCGTTACTTCAAACGGTTCTACCACAAAATGATGGTACAATGCGCACCAATTCGCATAATACTGCGGTTCGCCCGAAGCTTCCATTGCGCTCATGACGTTTGACATCATTTTTTTAGAAATATTGTGTTGTTCTTCGTCTCCAAAATACAAACTCAAAACATACAAACCATTCGCCATACTGGAACTCGCAGAAGGCGCAAATTTATCTTCAATATCAGCAAATCGAACATTTTTGATAAATGATTTTTCAAAAACGCTGGTATAAAAAAACATTCCAGATTCACTATCATAAAAATGTTGCATCGTTTCTACGCTCAATTCTTTTGCTTTATACAACCATTGTTCATCAAATGTAGCTTGATACAAACTAGTCAATGCTTCAATAGAATAAGAATAATCATCTAAATATCCCGTAGAAGAAACCTTGCCGTCGACTGTGCAATGCACTAGATAATTGTCTCGATTATACATTTTTTCGGTAATAAAACTAGCCAATGTTTTGGCACGTTCTAAGAAAAGGTAATTTCCAAAAGCACGGTAAGCATCAACATATCCTTTCAACATCAAAGCATTCCATGAAGTCACAATCTGATTATCTAATGCTGGATGCAATCTTTTATTTCTCGATCTATATAGCTTCTGTTTACCAAGAAACAAGATACTTTCTAACTCGTTTTTTTGAAGTCCATATTCTGAAGTGATATCCGCTTTAGATTTTGTGATATGTAATATATTCCTATCTTCTTTATTCTCCGCTGCATTTATATTAAAATAATCACAAAAAACTTTAGTAAATAATTCATTATCAATAATGCGTTCTACTTCGCTCTTAGTCCAAGTATAGTAAAATTCGTTTCGACCGCCATGACCTTCCATTCCTGAGAAAAAAGCGCCCGAAGTGGTCAATAATTCTTTTTCAAGAAACTCTAATGTTTCATAAACAACATCTTTATAAATAGGATCTTTAGTGACTTGATACGCTTCACTAAACAAACTTATCAGTTGCGCATTATTCACTAAAGTCTTACTAAAATCTGGTTCATTCCAGTTTTCATCTTTTGACATACTAAAAAATCCACCTTGAATATGGTCATACAAACCACCATTAATCATATTATCTAATGTAACCTTTACTGCTTCTAAAGCTCTTTTGTCCTGTGTCAAATGGTAGTGTCTAAGCAAATATTTAAAACTAGAACTTAACGGATGTTTTTCCGTTCCTTTAATTCCACCATTTTTCAAATCAACATCACCAATCAATTTATCACCAATGAATTTTAATTTTGTCTTTTTGAAGTCAGGCATCTGAGTAGCATTAATTGCTTTCTCTTGCACTTCTCTCAGTAATTGTTCTGCAACAAATTCAATCTTAGTTGCACTACGGTAATATTGTTTAAAAAAGAAATTAAGGGTGCGGGAAAGTTGCGGTTTATTTATTTCGTTTGATAACCAAAATGGCTTACCACCCGGTAAAGTCAATGCAGTTAATGAACCGCCAATTTTATCATCATTTTGAATTTCTGCCGCTTTTACAAAAAACTTATAAATATCTGGTCGTTCATTCCAATCGACTTTAATTGCAATGAAATTATCATTAATAAATTTTGCAAGTTCTTTATCTTCAAAAACATTTCTATCTTTTTCAGTACAAATATCACACGACAATTGACCGAAATCAATCAAAAGCATTTTATTTTCCTTCTTAGCTTTTTTCAAAACATTTGCGTGCCAAGGATACCATTTGACGTTGCTTTGTACATAGCTTAATAGGTAAGGGCTCGTTTCCTTAGCTAAGTATTTAATGTTTTCAAATTTTTTATTTGGTATATAAACAGGCTTTTTTATTATTTGTGACGATATGCACGAAGTATACACCATGACAAACAATACAACAAAAGCAAATATCTTCTTCTTCATAGTCTTTTTTTTATTTCCGAGCGAAACTGTAAAACCTTATTCAATCCCTAACAACCTCTGTTTATAAACAATCCTCTTCCTAAAAATCCGTAATCCTCAGTATCTTATCTTTACACTACTAGTTTTGATTCTATAAAAACTTCCTTGGTCTTCTGATAATATAAAACTGTCTTATTTTGACTCTAGTTAATGTTTCTTCCTTAGGGTACAAAATCTATAATTATTCTAATTTGTATATATTTGTAAACTAGTATTTTAAACTAAAAAATTTAACCATTATTATATCATCATTTTCACAAATATAATTTTTTTATATTTAAATAAATCATAGGCTTCACAAAAAAACATAAAAAACATATTTATATTTCACATATTACTACAATGTGACATTATTTTATTTAGGCTAAAAACCTTTTTTTCAACTGAATTATCCATTACTATGTCACGTTGTATAACTTAACTATAGTTTAAAATTTTACAAAAACAGCAAAAAATAATATTTATTCTTGTTCATTTTAGTATAAATTCTAATCCTGATATATATTTGTATTCATTAAGGTGCAATAACTTGTTTCTTTAAAATTTCAAACAACCAAATTGACGTCACAGCAATTTATCTAAATAAATCTCATATGGCTTTCAATATTAAAGAACATTTACCAACAGAACTACACAAATTTGAAGCTAATTTCTCTAAATTAGTGAAAGAAACTATCAAGATGTCGCTTGATAAAACGACTCCAAAACATAGTTGGAGTAGCAAAGTTGGTGGCTTTCCGCACTTGTTATTAGGTGCTGAATATCCAAAAGGAAATGATGACAAATTATTAAATTTTGTCGCTCAAATTAATTTTGAAGAAGTTCCAGAATTAGAAGGTTTTCCAAGAGTCGGTTTGCTACAATTCTTTGTTGGAACAAATGATATGTATGGATTGGATTTTGACAATCCAGCCGTACAAAGCAACTTCAAAGTTATTTATCATGAAAATATAGAAACGGATACAACTAAATTAGTAAGTGATTTTTCGTTTGTTAAAGCTCCAAAGTATTCGCCTTTTAGTTCTCCAACAAGCTATAGTCTAACTTTTAA
>CAZMEH010000074.1:0-4475 GCA_964564885.1 uncultured Saprospiraceae bacterium
AAGCAATAGAGGATGAATTAATTAAATCATCTTTCCATTTATGAATTTTCTCTTTTGTATCAATTATTTCTTGATAACCTTGAAGATTAGAATGTCTCGCACCAACTTTATCAGACGTTTTAGTTTCTTGTTGGTATTGTTTATACAAACTTTCAGCAGTCCAATTATTTTTTAATGCTTGTAAAATAGCTTTTGACGGAGAAAGGATTGTTAAATTTAAGTCTTTTATTTTTATAGTATTCGTTCTATTTACTCCTAAGTATATACTTTTAGGAACAATCCCTTTATCTGAGATTTTTTTATCAAACAGAATACCATGCTTATATCCAACCTTATCACTTTCATTAGGAGATAAAATTAAGTCAGGAGTATTAATATAAATATCATAGGTTGGCTCAATAGGTGGTCTTTGGACAGTCATTAATTTAATAAATCCTCCTATGTGGTCGTAATCAACATGAGTTACTATTATTGCCTCTAATTTGCTTACTTGATTTAATCTTTTTTTCAAAAAAGGATAAGTTCCTTTCGTTCCAGAATCAATAAGTAAATAATTGTTTTTATCCCAAGAAAGCAGAAAACAATCTCCTTTCAAGGCATCAAGGGCTTTTAACTTCATTTTTAGAGCTTTTTTTATGTTTTTTAATCTTAGTAAATCTAGGAATATTAATCAACAATGGGAAACAATTTATATATATAATTCACTTTAATAAACTAAGTATTGAATGATACAGTTAATTGTGAAAATCTCACAATTCCCACAACACATCAAAAAAAACAAAAAAAGGCACGAATACTCAGGTTTTGAGTTTTCGTGCCTTTCTTATAAAATATTGATAAAAACTTACATTTCTATCAGTCAGACAGTACGTCTATTCCTGTACAATCAATTTTTTAGTCGTTGTTCCTTCATCCATTTTCAATTCGATGAAGTAAACACCTGCGGCTAAATCTTCGATATTAACTTGAAGTGTTTGACCAGTCGGAACGTTTTGAACTTGTTGTTCTAAGTACACTCGACCGTCAGTTCCCAATACTCTAATCTGTAATTTTCCAGTTTGTTCATCTCCGAAACGAATATTGAATACATCCGTTGTTGGATTTGGAAAAATATCTACATTCAACTCTGGAGCTTGGTTTTTCGTGCTAGAAACGAAAGGCATAATGATAGTTCCGCCTTCTGCTACTTCACCAAAAGAGTTATTATTTTGGTCGTTTGTTGTATAAGCAGTGTTTGGTGTCATGACCAAATCAATCAAACTAATATCATCAATATACCAACCAGTATTGTTTGTGACAACATCATCCGAAGCCATTCTGAATCGGAAGAATAAGTCTTGACCGATAAAGTCAGTTAAGTCAATGACGGTTTCTTGAAAACCATTGCTGTTACCGTAAAAACCATTTCTACCCGGTGCGATAGTTAAACCACCTGAGTTTACAGGACCTCTATAAGCACCTGATACCGCATAATTACCTACATCTGCCCAGTTGACAAAGTCTGTAGAAATTTCAACCATACCAGCATCTGTACCTGGTTCTATGTCAAAACTATGGAAGAAACGCAAAGCAGGACGAGTACCAGAAATCAAATAAGTGTTCACAGAAGCTAGTGATATATCACTTTGAACATCAGGATTGGTAATATACCAAGACCAATCTCCACTATATGCATTCGTTTGAACTCTAGCCCAACTGTCGTTACCGACTGCAGCCAAATTTATCCAATCATTCGTACTGGTTACATTTTCAACAGAGTCAATGTAAGTGAAAGAAGAACTAGGACTGAATGCTACTGATACATCAAAAGTACAAGTTGTATTTGCACTAGGTAACATTGTACCGATATTGAACGTCAATACTTGTCCGTTACTAGTTGCTGGACAACTAGCTGATCCTGAAACATAAGTTAGATTACTTGCAAGTGTATCTGTTAATACTACATTTGTCAAAGTATCAGGAGAATAATTGATAAGATCAAGAGTATAAGACATAACATTACCAGCATTCGCTGTACGTGGCGCTGTTTTTACAATAGATATATTATTGTTACAAGACAACGGAACGTCAAACGCTTCCACAAAGTCATAAGCTTGTGTGTTGCTACCAGAAGATGCGCTAGCACCTAAACCTCTACGTGCAAATACTTCCCAGATTAAACATTCGTTTGCACCATTATTATTCAATAGGTCTGCTGCAAGAATAGCATCACGAGAATCAACGAAGGTTGGACTACAAGACTGCATTTTTAGACCGTCAATGACTAGTTGCATCGCCATGTTATTACCTCCTGTACCATTGTAAATATCTTGGTCAAAGCCATATTCTTCGACTAATTCCCAGTACATATCCCAAATCATAGAAGCCCAAATAGAACCTAAACCATGTGGAATACTTTCTAAAACAACACTACTCATTGTTTTACCGTTAATGATCATATCTGTAGAATACGCTGTACTACGAATACCACGACCACTAATTTCTTGACCAGCACTGTAAACACCCATACCACGTTTGTCTATTCCCATATCGCCTGGCTCTACAGTCATGACTAGTGCAAACCAATCACTCCAACCTTCACCTTGTTGCTCTACATTACCTAAACAACCACTGTTGTTCGGTCCGCCAGCAAGACGAGTAGAAATACCATGTCCGTATTCGTGTGTGATAACTCCATTATCAAAATCAGCATCTAAGAAACCAGGACCGGTAGAATTAGGATTTTTGATAGTTGCATTGATCGGACCATTTTGAAGTGTCGCACGGATAGTTTGACCGTCAGTCTGATCGATAAAAATAGCAGGAATAGTTACTTGATTACCAACGGCACCTGCGGCCATGTTCACTAATCCAGGTTGATTGTTACAGACGATTACTGCAATTGCCCCAGCATTCTGTGCATTCAAACATTTTACACCAAATTCGCAAGAACCACGGTCAATCACTGCGATTTTACCAGTAAGGTCATTAACAAGTGCATTACATCCTTCTGTCGAATTAATTGTTCCATCATCTACAAGAACTAATTCTCCTGTAACACCAATAGTGTCAATCACTCCACCAAAATTAGCAGGACTAGCTTCATAACCACCAAAAGCAACACCATTATTAACAGTTAATACATTGCCACCGTTATTATCCCAAAGGAACATTTGCATTCTTCCCGAACTTCCATCAGGAGGTGTAGCAAAATTAGCGTTATTTGTACCACTACCGTCTTGTGCTTCAGCAAAAACATAATCATTACCGTTTCCACCGTTGCCGTAATTATTCTGTTGGAAGTTTCCACTAGCTTCATCAAAACCATACTGATACCAAACATCATGAATGATATTATTCCAGTAAAATAGATTGGTAACCGCTGCATCTCGGTTAGTGCTAGGTTCTTGATTTAAGTCCAATTGAAAATCAAATAGTAAGTTTTGACCGCCATCTGGTTCATCGCCAATAGAATTATTATTATCTGCCGTATCTTGGTAGGCATGAACATTGTTTCCTCTTGTAATCGTAAATTCTGGACCAGTTGCACCATTCGTATCGTGCCATCCAAATGGAGAAGCAACCGCATCATCAGGATCAACCACGTTAGTACGGTTTCCGTGAATTGGGCTTTCTAATGGCATCGCAAAAACATTGTAAGTACCAACCATCTGAGTTTTATCTACCTGCTTGATTTGGTTTTCGTTACAATTGTGATTTTTGTGTTGAGCAGTTGTTTTTCTTGCCAAACGATCCTGATTGATATAACTACCGTGTTGACAATGAGTAATCCAGTTAGCCTGATTTAATAAGTCACCTGAAGTAGCGTCTATACGAACGCTCCACCAGTTTTGTGCATCAAGTGTGTAGATACTCAAATCCCAAACAAGTTTCACTGTACCATCTTCCATAGGTTGATACATGAGTTTTACAGGAATTTTCTCTTTTGAAATACCGCTTTTAGAAAGAACAAATTCTCGTGTATTTGTCGTTTCTAAAACTTGAGGTTCTTCATTTAAAATGATATTCAAAGCATTAGCCGCTTGCTTTACTGCTTCTATAGCAGTGATAGAAGGAGCAGAGCTATTTACTTTGCTTTGTAAATCATTAACGTATTGATTTCCTACAAAAATGACTTTATTATCTTTCGTTAAAGTCAAATTTAAAATGGCATTGTAGACTTCAATACTCTGGTAGCGTTGGCGCAAGTAAATAAAGTTTGCCTTGTTCTTTTTGTTCTGATATTGGTCTGTAACCACATAGTCTTGAACGTCTGCTGCTGTTAGTCCGAGTTCTTCTTGATTGGAGTTGATGTAACTAACCGCTGCGTCAAGTGCTGCGTTTTGTGCCATCAAAGATGTTCCAACAAAGGAGAATAACAGTAGTAAAATGATGTTGCTTGTAAGCTTTTTCATAAAAACTAGTTTGATTGATGATTTAAGGAATAGAAAATAATATGTTAGTAATATCGGCATGTAATTTTTACCATAAGTTAA
>CAZMEH010000075.1:0-3128 GCA_964564885.1 uncultured Saprospiraceae bacterium
AAACTAACGAGTATTAAAGTAAAGAGTTTTGTTACCTCGCAAGGGAGTAATGAAAGTCAATTGCTGAAAAATCAACTGAACACAGATTATACTTGGGTAGGTAGGTAAAATGCATCTGACATCAGTTTAAAAAATCTATTAACGGAAACCTTCTAGTCTGACTAGAAGGTTTTTTTATACTTCCTAAAGACTTCAATTTCTTCAAATTTGAATGTATCATCTTCAAAATCACTATGTTTGTCCAAATTTATTCAACCCTGAAAACTATAATAAGCACTAAATTGTCTTATTAAAAAGTTAATTTTCAAAAAAACTTGAAAATATTGAAAATTCGCTTTAACTAGCATTCAATTAAGAGAAATCAACTATTTCTAATCTCTTTAAGAACGTGCAAAATATAAGTTATACATCAATATTAGATAAGTACGCAAAGGTATTTACTGCAACAATAGATTCCTGTAACTATTTGCAATCGTCAATCTAAAATCGTAAATATATTTACGCTATGGTCAAGTCATTATCCGTTATTAAGCAACCGATAGCTCAAGAAATGAAAGAGTTCGAAAAACGATTCAAAGCTGCGATGAGTAGCAAGGTCGCTTTATTGGATAAAATCACCTATTATATTGTTCAGCGAAAAGGCAAGCAAATGCGCCCGATGTTCGTCTTTTTGAGTGCAAAACTCTTTGGCGAAATCAATGATACTACTTATCATACAGCCTGTATGGTCGAGCTGCTGCACACCGGAACATTGGTTCATGATGATGTAGTTGATGATTCTAATGAGCGTCGTGGCTTTTTTTCTATCAATGCGCTTTGGAAAAACAAAATCGCAGTCCTAGTTGGTGATTATTTATTGTCAAGAGGTTTAATTTTGGCTTGTGATAATGATGCTTTTCGACAATTAAAAATATTGACGCAAGCGATCAAAGACATGAGCGAAGGCGAATTACTTCAAATTGAAAAGGCACGTAGATTAGATATTGAAGAGCCTATTTATTTTGAAATCATTCGCCAAAAAACGGCTTCTTTCTTCGCTTCTGCTTGTAGTGCTGCTGCTTCTACTACGACACAAGACGAAAAACAGATTAAACTACTTCACGATTTTGGTGAGAAAATAGGTATTGCTTTTCAAATCCGAGATGATTTATTTGATTTCGGTACACTTGATGTTGGAAAGCCGCTTGGCATTGACATTAAGGAACAAAAAATGACTTTGCCGCTTATTTACGCACTTAATAATGCGGATAGAAGAACACGTCGTAAGATTATTAATATTGTCAAGCGACACAACGAAGACAAAAAGAAGGTAGCTGTCGTCATTGATTTTGTAAGGAATAGCGGTGGTTTGGAATATGCTGAAAAAATAATGTATCAATACAGAGCGGAAGCATTTGAATTGCTAGAGCAAGTCCCAGACGGTGCGGCTAAAACCTCGATAAAGGATTTAGTAATTTATGTAACGGAACGAAAGAAATAGCCTTTGGGCGAGTTTATTTTAACGTTATTTCAACGCAAAATAACCAATCAATCTTCTTGTTTTCAAGATGAGTTTTCAACAAATTCATATAGCTATTGCCATTTCATTACTTGAGATGGCAATATTTTTTTCTCGAAAACCGAGACAAATCGTGTTTTTTATCCTGTATATAGGATTGCAACATAAATACGTAAGACCGTAAAGTCAAGCAACCTTGTTATTAAATATTGAATATTAAACCTAATTTAGGGTTTTTTAAACTCATAAAATAAATTATATTGTTTTAAAAGCAGTATATATGTTATTTTAAACCCGATAAATTAATTTTGTTTTTTGTTAAAAATAGATTTCAGTCTAGAATTATTAGAGTTTTTTTTAAAAAACGTCCTTTTCATATAAATAAAGTACATATCAACAAAAAAAAGATTTTTGGCACGATGTATGTTGCTATATAAGTGTGTGATTAGGAGAATAAAAAGTTAAAGGCTTCCGAAGAAATTCGGAAGCCTTTTTTGTTTATATGACTTAAATCAGCTGATTGACGATTGAAAATTAGATACCACTCAATCGTCAATCGTACATCTAAAATCGTCAATTCTTTAGCTCATACTCGTAAACATAAAATACATCAAGAGGATTGCAACAGCAACTACTGCTAGTATAACAATCAATACTTTTTTACCTTCTGCTTTATTTCTCTTCTCTGCTCTTATTTTTTTTCTAGACTTTGTCATTTTTATGCGTTTTAATATTTGATCAAATCGAAGTCTTAAACAACTTCATTACTTACCTTGACCAAATTACACCTTTTTAACAATTTTTAAAATATTTTAAGTTTAAAAAACGATATTTTATTTGGTATAAATCAACAAAAATACAATTTATAATCATTTTGCGATTTGGTTCACTATCTATTTACTTAATTCTATATTTTTAATAATTCCATATAGTCTTCGCTTGTTAGAATTAATGAATACTTCATTAAATTTGCACAGATAAGTATTAGGTAGTAAATAGTAAGTGTTAGGTAGCGAGTAGAGGTGATCTCAACTATTTACTATCTAAACCTGCTACCTACTACTTAATACCTAATACTTACTACTTAGAAATAACTAGAAATGATAGAAAATTTAGCAAAATTAGGTAAGGCACTCGAAGGCGAATTTTATTACGATAAAACGATGCGTATATTATATGCAACGGATGCTTCTGTTTATAGAGAAATGCCTTTGGCGGTAGCTATTCCAAGAACAAAAGAGGATATAAAGAAAATCATCGCCTATGCGCATGAACATAAAACTTCCCTAATTCCAAGAGCCGCAGGAACTTCACTTGCAGGTCAATGTGTCGGCGATGGAATTGTGATTGACACTTCAAAATACTTCAAACAAATCATTGAAGTCAATCCAGAAGAACAATGGGTCAAGCTAGAACCTGGTATCGTTCGAGATAGATTAAACGCTGATTTAAAAGAACATGGATTATTTTTTAGTCCAAATACTTCGACTGTCAATCGCTGCATGATTGGTGGAATGGTTGGAAATAATTCTTGTGGAACGTATTCTATTGTTTATGGAAATACAAGGCATCACGTTTTAGAAATTGATGCTATTCTAAGCGACGGTTCAGAGGTGACTTTTAAAACTTT
>CAZMEH010000076.1:0-1668 GCA_964564885.1 uncultured Saprospiraceae bacterium
TAAATAAGAGTTGAATGTTTCAGGAATTGAGAATAACGCTTGCAAAACAGGTAAGCCTGTAAAAGAATAACCTACAAAACTACGATATGAATTAGTTCTGTATTTCTTTTCAACAAATGGGATTAGCTCTTTTTGAATAAATTTCAGAAAGTTGTTTGCACCTCCACTAATTTCTAGCCCTTTTTCTTCTTCCTTTGTGTAGCCAATTAGGGAATTAGTAGGAGAAGAATCTTTAACTCGGTCTTGACTAGTAATCCCTATTACAATCATTTCAGGAATCTGTGGACTAGCATCACTACTTAATTGAGTAATTACTCCTGAAAATGAATTAAAAAACTTTCTCCCATCTAAAAGGTATAATACAGGATAGTTTATATAATTATTCTCATTATAAGAATTAGGAAGATATACTGAAATTTCTCTATCTGAATTAAGTATTTCAGATTTGATTGTAAACCTTTTTCCAATGACAATGTCCTTCTCATTTTGTCCAGATGACAAATTTGAAAAGACTGTTAATATTAGTAAGATAAATAGTTTTCTCATTTTGTTTTTATGTGTGCGAACGTCTAGCAACAATGACGGAGACAGCTTTACCGACACTGGAAGGTCTTGCTTTTGTTGAACGAAATCTAAAGATAGCGAAAGGATAAAAGACGACAAAGGATATTTACCTTAAAGGTCTTCAATCATAAAAATAGATAAGATGATATATTTAGATGATTTTAAAAGGGATATGAAACCAATCCTTGAACTCAATCGCATACTTTAAACTATCAATACACATAGCACCGAATCCTAATTTTCAAGTTTGTAAAATAGAAAAACGTTATCTGAGTGATTATACTCAGATAACGTTCAACACTGACTGCACGTCTTATTTATTTGGATTGTTTGTGTTTTTTTGTATTCATCATGAATTCTATATATTTTCTAAAAGTATTAGTATTCATTTTTTCATGCCTTGCATCATATACTTCATTAATGGAATTATAAAACGAACTTTTACAAAATATTACGAAACTCCCTTTAAAGTGCCGAACTATTTGTCTAGCTTCTTTTGTTGTTCGATTATCGTGTTTCTCTAAGTAATCAATTTCTCTATATTGACCTGATTTTAATTCGCAAACAATTTCATAATATTCGCCATGATTATCTTTAGAAACTTTTGATGGATACAAATCAGCTGTTTCTAATCTAAAATAATTCCATTCAACCTCTTCTTTAAAACACTCAAAAATAAGTCTCTTAGGTTTAATGATGTTACATTCATTTCCAAAATAAATTTCAATACAACCACTTTCAATAGATTGACTTGCTCTTGTTATGTCTCGTCCACCTCCTGAAGGTGCAAAAGTATGATTTAAAGAGGCTGTTTTTCCTAAGATGTTAAGCACTGATATTATTTCTTCATTTTTATCCCATTCTACTCTTTGTGGCATTGATAATGGAAAAAGTTTTTCTTGAAATTCTTTCCATTCTGCTTTATTTTGTAAAGAAAAAGAAGCAATTATTTTTTCCCATTCAACTAAAGTATTTATAAATTCTGAAATTGTTTGCCGATTTTTTGGTTCATTATCTGTTCCTTGTTCTATTAGTCGATTAATTGGTGTTAAGTACTTTTTAGGGAATAATCGATTTAAACTTAATGATGAATTTTCAGAATAT
>CAZMEH010000077.1:0-3645 GCA_964564885.1 uncultured Saprospiraceae bacterium
AGTATAATCACTCCGATAACGTTTTTCTACTTTACAAACTTGGAAATTAAAATTCGGTACTATGGATTGATAGTTTAAAGTGTGCGGTTAAGCTGAATAATTGGATTCGTTTACTACAGAAGTAGGGTAAAAAATAAAGCTGCACCTAAATGAATTCACTATTACAATTCTTGTTCTACTTACTTAACCTGCTCAAAGTACCTTAATACCTACGACCCTAATCCGATGTTCAGTGTAAGTATATTCTTGTTTTTCGACAGTTGTAAAAGTTCTTTTTATCGACATTCAACGACTCCGATAGCAAAGCGATGCGCCGAGTATCTTCTAATAATTTAACGACATTACATCTAAATTCTTCCTTCAATTTATGATACTTCCGATTTTGTTTTTGTATTTTCACACCGTTACAAGTAAACTTTCTCTAGATTGAGATTTACCAAAAAATATAATTTTAAACTAGTTTTTTTCTAAAATTAAATAACACTTAAATTAAATACAATGGAATTAGTTGGCTATATCGGTATTATATTGAAAATAATTGTTGGTCTAAGTATTTTAAATGTTTGGTTAATACAACCTAATAAAGCGACAAAATGGAGAGGCGGAGATGCTAAAACCATTATTACAGAATTTGAAGTATATGGCTTATCTAAGCAGTTTTGTTATTTCATTGGGTTTTTAAAAGTAGGTTTAGCGTTAGTATTATTAGCTTCTATAGCATTCGCAAACTTAACTTTGATTGGAAGTTTAGGATTAGCCGTTTTACTATCAGGCTCAATAATTATGCACATTAAGGTAAAGGATGAATTATTTAAATCGTTTCCTGCTGCTCTATTTCTAATAATGAATCTAGCTATTGCATGGATTAGCACTATTTAATCGTTTTTATTCACAAGAATTCTTATAGCCGAACTCCAAGGTCTTGGGATGCAGATATATTAATTCTTGTGAATAAAAATTAATGCTTAAAATAAATCATAAATGCTTTTACTGCTATAAGTAAGTTGAGCGCTGCAAACGAAAACGAAGGGAGACATTTGAAGAAACTGTCGCTAATGCTAATTCTAACAATAAATCCACACACCATTAATACGCCCAAACCTATCGAAGCTACTAGTAATATTTTTGGGCTAAAATAAAGACCGATTAGCAAGCCTGCCGCACCAAGTAATTGTAACAAGCCAGTTAAAACCCTAAATTTTGCCAATCCGTAACGAATAAATTCTGAAATAATAAATTCCGAACTAAGACAACCTATTCCAAAATAAATAAAGGATACGCCTGATAACCAAGTTAGTGCCGTAAGTAGTTTCATAGATAACTAAAGATTTTGATTGAAGATAAATAATTCGTTTTACTTGACAATATTACAAATATATAAGTCAACAAAGCAAATTAAAATATGTTGAGCTAAAATATTTGGTTCTTTGACAATTTTTGTTGGATTTAAGTTCTTGTATTTTAATTCAATGTATAATTACTTGAAAATAAAGAGTTAGCAGTCAGACTGCTTTGGCAAAATTGTCAAAGAACCAAATACTTTGCAAGTGGCAACATTCTAAGGAAGAGGATAATTATACCTAGTTTTAAAAACAAAAAGGTCAGATATCATTAATGATACCTGACCTTTTTATTTTTAAAAAATACTACAAACCCTCATCCGACAGCCTTAGGCATTCCGACAGTCCCGAATACTCATGGACGATCTCACCTCCGACCTCTAAAAAAGCAGCTTATTTCATGTATGTTTCCTTAATCGTTTCATAGCTAGGAACATGTTTGTAATGCCATTTTTTGACAATAACACCATCTTTCCAAAGTACTACGCCAGGATTTGAACGAATGATAGTTTTCAATAAAATATCATCAGCGGTATGGAAAACGTAGTTTGCACCAACTTCTTTTTTGAATGCCGCTACATAATCGTCAGCCGAGCCAGAAACTGCAAAGAATTGTAATCCGTCGCCTTCTGCACCTGCGTGCAATCCGTTGATTTTATCCGTAAATCCTGTTTTACTCGCTTTTTCTAGTTTATTACAAACAATCATAAAGCTGTAATTTGGATTAGCTAAGATATCGCCATCCACATAAACTTGGTCAATAGAAGTTTCTGTTTTAGGATTCGATAACTGAAAACCTGTTGTATCTCCTAATTCTGAAACCATAGAAGCATCGTAATCTTCAATAATAGTTCCGTCAGGCATTGTAATCGTAATATAATTAGTTACGATTGTCTTTGTTCCTTGAATAGAAAAATCAGATAATTTAGTTCTTTTGACGGTCGCTTCTTCCTTGATTTGGTCGATGGTGCTTTTGTCCCAACCTTCTTCCTCTGGATAGTTTTTAATATCCGTTGAATAACTTGCCATGCCCATTTCAGCAATTAAACCAGTTTTCGTATTACGAATAGTAAAACCTGTTACTTCAACGGCTGCCTCAGCATCCATCTCAGCTTTTTTGTTGGTTCGTACGTCAATGCCTTCTGCAAATGGTCTGAAATCAAAATCAGGTAATTGTTGCACCGAGTAATAATAGGAATATCCAAGTAAAAATACGGTCGTACCGATAGTAATGATTTTACGAGTTCTATCAGAGAAAAGTGTATGAGAATTGCTTGCGCCAAATATTAAAAATAATATACCTGGAATAAGTAAAAGGATATCTTTTCTGAAAGAGGTAAACGGTTCTAGCTTTAAGAAATCACCAAAACAACCGCAATCGGTTACTTTCATATTCGTTTCTTCCCATGGAACCCAAGAAGCAAAATTAAAGACATTAGAGTTGACCGTGTCTTGAACTACCCAACCATTTTCTAATTTATCGCCTTCTTCCCCTGCAAATATTCTGGCCGTTTCACCTTCTGTATTCGTAATAACAACAGCATCAGACGTTGGTACATGACCCGTTAGGTAAGTGTAACCTGTCAGAAATGTAAAAAATAGGATAATGATTAGGAAAGACCAATTCGTGAATTTTTTCGCATGTCCTATTATCAATAAAATACCTAAGACTATTTCAAAAACAACCACGAAAATAGAAACGGCTAATCCAAAATCAGCTAAAAATGGAAATATACCTGATATCCCAGAGAACCAAGTTTCGCTAAATGTACTTTCAAATTCTGAAAAATACTGTTCTAGCTTATAAACCGTTCC
Source organism: uncultured Saprospiraceae bacterium (assembly GCA_964564885.1). Classification (GTDB taxonomy): domain Bacteria; phylum Bacteroidota; class Bacteroidia; order Chitinophagales; family Saprospiraceae; genus CAKZLL01. Next base: position 3,156 of record CAZMEH010000077.1, read on the forward strand.
AAGCGGATCGACTGCTTTTACGCCACCTGAAAATATAAAAAATGCTCCGACAAAATTTTGCAAGAAACTATATCCTAAGTTTTTAAAGTCAACTTGTTCGTTATCTCTTAAAAAATAAATTATCGCTGTTAGTACCACAGCAATCGCTGCCATCATCAAACATACTGTTGTTAGCGTCATTAGTTGGATTTTTTGAATGTATCTTAATTTCAAACAAGAATGTATCAAAATTTATTCCTGTTTTATAAATACAAATATAGATAATTTATAATGTCTTGAAAATTAGTTATTCTGTTAATTTTAACAAAATATTTTTGGTTCTCGAAAAAACTCCGTGAAAGTTTCAAAGAACCAAAATATTTTATCATAGGATTTTAAAAAAAGCCATATTTTTTATTGAATACAAATATATGAATAGTCTTTATATTTTTCAACTAAAAATTTAGTTAAAGGTAAAGTAATACCTTTTTTAATTAATCTTATATTCTTT
>CAZMEH010000078.1:0-2162 GCA_964564885.1 uncultured Saprospiraceae bacterium
CAATACAGGTCTTTTTCATTTTTGTGTTCAAGACCCAAATATTGAAGCATTAACAGAAAAAATAGTAGCATACGGAGGAAAACAACGGATGCCAATACGAGCCTATTACCCGAATGAGAAACCTTTTAAAATGGTATATGTAGAAGACCCTTTCGGAATTGTATTCGAGATTTATACGCACAGCTATGAATTAACTTATTCTTCTGGCGCATATCAAAAATAAGAATTATATAAAACAATAAATGCCCGCAGTCGTCCGAAAAAATTGACGACTGCGGATATCCAACACCGTTAGCCACAAGAAAAACTCATCTTCTGCGAAATGTATTCAACCTTCTGCGAAATAGTTATATGTAGAAGCAAATATCAAAGTAAATTTGTGGTCTTAAATAATTATAAAAATAGAAAAAGTGAACAACTCAAAATGGACTGGCAAAGATATTCCAAATCAAAAAAATAAAGTAATCATTATTACTGGAGCAACTAGCGGCTTGGGCAAAGAAGCCACAAAAGTGCTCGCCAATAAAAATGCTACCGTAATAATGGCTGTTCGTAATACGAAAAAAGCGGAAACGGTAGCTAAGGAAATTCAGAAAGATTTTCCAAATGCAAAATTAGACATTAGACATCTTGATTTAGGTAGTTTGAAGTCTGTTGAAGCTTTTGCTAAATCATTTTCCAATGATCATAGTCAGTTAGATGTTTTAATCAACAATGCTGGCGTTATGATGTGTCCTTATTCTAAAACAGAAGATGGTTTCGAAATTCAGATGGGAACCAATCACTTCGGACATTTTGCGCTGACAGGTCTTTTGATGCCACTATTATTAGCAACTAAAAATTCCCGAGTAGTAGCGACAAGTAGCGTAGGACATAAATCTGGAGATATAGATTTTAATGACATCAATTGGGAATCTAGAAAATACAAAACCTTTAAAGCGTACTCAGACAGCAAATTGGCTAACTTATATTTCATATATGAACTCGTCAGGAAATATGAAGGAAATAAGAATGCACCAATGTTCACTGCCGCTCATCCTGGAGGAACAAATACGGAGTTAGGTAGGCATATGGGAATGGCGCAGCTTTTAGGAGGCGTAATAGGTCAAAAAGTAGAAATGGGAACATTGCCTACACTTAGAGCAGCTACTGATTTAAGTGCTAAATCTGGTGACTATTTTGGACCCAAAAACTTGTTTGAGTGGAGAGGTTACCCTGTAATTGTCAAATCTAATGCAATGGCTAACGATGCCAAGAAGGCAAAAAGACTATGGGATTTATCTGAAACTTTAACTGGAATTAAGTATTAATAGACAAAAAATCATGAGTTTTAATAATAGAACTTGTTAACAAATGATTTAATATAAGTATTGTATTAAATCACATACTACTGTACATTTTTTTAGAAGAGAAAAGAGAGCAGAGAAGAGAGGTTTTTTATATATTTTTCGTCATTGATAATCAATAAATTAAGAGTTCTAGTTCTTGTCTCTCTTCTCTGCTCTCTTTTCTAAAATGTATAGTAGTATCATTAAATCATTTATCAAAATCTAAAATCACTATTAATATCAAAATAATGACCATATGAAACCTTTAAAGTATACCCTGATATTCATCGCGATATTCGATCTAATATTATTTTCGCTTTCACAATTCAATACAGAATTGTTTGTCTCTATGAGTCCACAGATTCATGTGACTGATGGTGATTACAACTATCCTAGGGTTGCAGGGTTTCTGATTTTATCTTTAGGAGTGCTTAGACTTTATGGTGGCTTATTCATTAAGGAAAAAGGAGCGTTTATTGCCTCTATTTGGAGCTGGGTCATTGAATTAGTTTGGATTATAGCTTTCATAATGTATGGAGCAAGCACATTGGAAGAAAGTATAATGTCTTTAGTATTAACTCCTGCTTTTATTATTTGGTCTATTATATACTACCGTAAAAATTTTCGCACCTCTAACTAATTTAACATATTTGACTAATGAGTCACTCGAAAGACAATAATATATAACAAAATAAATTGGAACTCAAAAAGCTCAATATATATGAATTGGAGCATCCCGAAGGATGTTCCGATTCCTATTTTTGATGTTACCAACAATTAGAAAATAAGAAATGAAAAAAATAACTATAGCATTATTAACTTTATTTATTTGTT
>CAZMEH010000079.1:0-4077 GCA_964564885.1 uncultured Saprospiraceae bacterium
TTGAACTAAATGCAACGGGAGGTTGGTCTGCTTCTTTAACTAAAAAATGTCTGTATTTATAGACTTTTTGTAGAGAACCACTATTTTCTATCGTTTGGTAACCGTAGCCTAATAATTTATTATCTCTTGCTTTGTAAGTAGAGCTTTTGAAACTACTTTGAGGTGTAAATTTTACTCGAACTTGGTTTTTTGCTCGATTTGTAACCTTAACCTTCCCTCTTATTGTATCACCATTAATCTTAATGATATAACCTGGGACATCCTTATCTATCATTAGATCTTCACCAATTGTTTGAGCAAAGAGACTATAACTAGCGTAAAATACTAACAATACAAATAATGTTAGATGTTTCATGAATTTTACATTTTGTTAATAAAATAAAATAAGTTTAGTAAAATGTATTATGATTTAAAAGTCCTCTGTTTTATTTTCTATTCTCTAGTAAAAAACGCTAAAGAATTGATTCTTATTATTTTAAAATAAATAATTCAGTTTTGAAAGTACTAGTTTTTATATTAATATTTTACACCTAAATTAGAAAAATTATGACAATTACTTTTAATTGTATTTGATAATTATTTAAGACCTAAGATAAGGAAAGCCTAGAATCTGTGACATTTTTCATTAAAGTAATTCATATTAGTATTTTACTTTGTTAAAAGTATGATTTAATGCGAATGTTACCATTGTAGTGTAATGTGCAGTGAAGTTCTGAATGAAATTATTGCATATTAAATACAAATATATGACTATTATTTGTTTAAGTCAAGTGTTCTCTTTTAAAAGAAAGAACCCTTGATTTAGGTAGATACCCTTAAATAAGGTCACCTAATTAAGTAACAGCAAGGTTTCTTGAAGTATATTAATTTATACCTTTGATGTATTTGAATACAAAAATGCATCAAATCAGTATTGACTTATAGTTTAATTATTTTTTGAACATACTGATTATTACCTATTTGTATTTTAACAAGATAAATTCCATTACTTAAATCATCCATAGCTACTTGAACAAGATTAGATGTAATTGTTGTTTGTCTAATCACTTGACCTAGCGTATTTGTAATTTCAACGATAGAATTCTCTTCAAATTTACCTAACTCGACCGTCAAAACAGAAGTCACAGGATTAGGATACAGTTTTAAGTTTAAATCTTTATCTAAATTAATAGAACTAGAAGTACCATCTCTATTTCCTTGTGCATACCATTTGCCCCATTTAGCTTCTTGAATCAAAATACTAGCTTGACCGAGAGGTGTAAGTTTATCGACATCAACATCAATAGTTGCTAAAACTGGATCTCCGCTACTATTCTGAGCATCAAATACAATTTTATTATCGAGCATACTATAATTAGGATAACTCAATTGATCATTTTGATAAATAGTACCAACAGAACCATCAACCAAATTAACAGAAATTAAGTAAAATTCATTCTGAGCAACATCAATATAATCGAAGGTGACTATATAAGGTGAGTTTTTAGAAAATGATGGATTTCCGATACTTACATCTTCTGGTAAATTAGAAAATAGCTTTGAAATTTGTCCATCTCCAAAACTGTTAGTAGTTGTATCCCAGGCTTTTAAAACACCAACATCCCAATATTCAATGTCTTGACCACCAAAACCACCAATTTTATTAAAAGCATCGTACATTAAATACTCACCAGAGTAATCCCATTCCAGCGCATCAGCAAAAACAACATCATTAGCAGTAACTCCTTGTGTTGCTGTTGGACTATATAATTTGAAAGTTGCCCATTGAGCAGATATAAAATCATACACCCAAATTAAAGTATCTTGAGCAGTTGTAATAGCTGCTAAGCGATTACCATCTTTTGAAATAGCCACATTTTCCCAAATCGAATTTGCCTGAATAATACCTTCACTTGAACCATCTAATTGAAGACCTCGCATTATATTATCCGTACCAATATAAACCGCATAACTTCCGTCATCTGTTACACTAGGTGGACGAACTAAAGTCGTCGTCGTAAGTGCATCGAAGCTATTATCACTTGGATCAAATGAGTACAATGTATTAGAGTTGAAAGGATCCGTATCATGTAACATCAAATAATCTGGTCCATTAACCGCAGTTAAATCTCCAGGTTGAATAACACCTACATTAGTGCTACCGCCGCCGCCAGTACTTCCGCCGCCGCTAGGAGCTGCAATACCAACCGCATCAAATGCTAAACCTGCTTCGGTTACTTCGTTAGAACCAGCATTATATAAATCTGTTGCTGCTTGAATAATTGCTAAACGAGCATCAACAAATTGTGAATTTGCGGTCAGGTAATTAACTAAAGCTCTATAATAAACGTCTTCAGCTTTGTCCTTCCCAATAGCAGTAGCGTATTTATAAAACGCCCAATTTACAATTCCACTATTAATATGAACACCACCATTATCCTGTGAACCAGTGTAAACCTCGTTCATATGTCTTGGCTGATAACCTGGGTCATTTAAGTTAAAACCACCATTATGTGGATCGCTCATAGAACGCATAGTTCCTGTTGGAAAAGTACTCGTATTGGCAACATCTTCACCAATATTCCAATCATTACGGTCAATCATTACACCAAAAATATCCGCAAACGACTCATTCAATGCGCCTGATTGTCCATTATATTGAAGATTAGCAGAATTAGAAATGACACCATGCGACATTTCATGCCCTGCAACATCTAATCCTTTTGCTAATGGTTGAAAAGCATTCCCACCATTTCCGTAAAAAATAGCCGCACCATTCCAAAATGCATTATCCATGCTACCGCCATTCTCATCAGTAACATTGATAATAGAAACGATTCTACCACCATTTCCATTTATTGAATTACGATTGTGTGTATTTTTAAAATAGTCGTACGATTTTTCCGCATTATAATGCGCAGAAACAGCCGTAGGATTATTCCACTGATTATTACTTGAAGTTACATGAGAAACATTCAAATTATTTTGCGGAGAAGTATTATTGGCATCAATTGTCCAAATCGCACCTCGTGGATCATCAGGTAAAGTCGAAGTACCTAAGTTAAACATGGACTGCGAACCATCAATCATAAAGAAAGAACTGCTTTTTTCATAAACATTAATCGTTCTACTAATTCCAAACAAATCAACCGCAGTAGCCGTTGTTGGTCCATCTAAAGAACAGGTGTGATTGAGCCGATAAAGAATTTCACCGCTCTCTGCATCTACAAAATATTCCCACCGCTCTACAAAGTTTGGTCTAACCGTAATGTGCCAAGCTAATTTTTCGCCTTCAATTTCCACACCTTTATGGTAGATAACCAATCTAGCTTCTGTTTGATCACTTTGCAAAAACGTCTTTTCTTTTTCTGTCAATTCTTTATAAACCGTTTCATTTTTTACATCATTAATGACATTTTGGCTAGCGACGTTTTTAGTTATACTAGGTATAATATTATCAATATTAGGCGTAGGGTAAAAACGACCATTCAGACTTTGGAGCTGCCCCTTATTATTTGCATGAAGCACCAAATCGCCGCCGTAGACTTTCAAACCCATGAAATACTGTTGCATTCTAATATGAGTCATCCCAATATCGTCTGTTTCTGTATCAGATATGCCAAACTCTTGAGTCGTATTATTTATTTTTAGCGTTCTTTTTACCGCTTTTAAATAATCATAAACAGCTTCTTCAATTTCGCTATCTGTTAATCCACCAAGTGTTTTTAAACTAGGATTGCCTTTAATCTGAATCGGCATACTATTATCATCACTATATGTTATATCCAGATTTGATTCGGAAATATTCGGTAATCGATTATTAGTAGGAATCGTTGAAGGCTGATTACTTTTGCTTCCATCAATTTTAATCGGTTTAAGCTCGCCTGTATTTATTTCTTTAGTCGTGCGATTCCCTTTTTGATTAGTCATCGGATTTTTATCCTGTGCCATTAAAAAAGACGTCAAACATCCAACTAGAACGAGAACTAAGTATATTTTTTTCATATGTAATAACGTTATTTTAAAAATTAAATCAAGGAATAAAAACCAAAAAACATCATAATTAAAACACCTTATTTTTTACATATTCCTTAGAAA
>CAZMEH010000080.1:0-4141 GCA_964564885.1 uncultured Saprospiraceae bacterium
AGTATTCATTTTTCTATTTTTTATTTATCGAAAGTTGTTTTTGAACGCTTTTTGATAATTTGTACATTAAATATTAAATACATCTTTTAAAAAACGCAATGGATATAAAATATATTTTGCGTTAAATATATGTATAAAAAACTAACATATTAAGCCTTCTGTCAAAAATGTAATCTTTACATTTCTAATTCTCAATTCTCAAACTTGTCCCGCCTGCCCCAAAATATCGATAAAAACCTCGGTATTCCTAATTAACCTTACTTGCCCCAACGTTTAAGCTGCTTTACGACTGCTGCAAAATCCTTTGGCAAAGGTGCTTCAAATGTTAATTTTTCATTTGTAACAGGATGATTAAGTATTAATCTAAATGCGTGCAACGTAGAACGAGACATCAAAGGACGTTCTTCTACATGCTTTCCTTGTTGATATTTTCGACCTTTCACCTCTGACAAATTAAAAGCTTCTCTCCTACCATATAATACATCAACAGCCAATGGATGACCTATAAATTCTAAATGTACTCGTATCTGATGTGTTCTACCTGTATGAATATGTGCTTCTACTAAACTAAATTTCTTAAAGGCTTCTAACACTTTATAGCTTGTTTGCGATGATTTACCACGTTTAGCTATAATCATTTTTCCTCGCTGCGCCATATTTTCCGCAATAGGCTTATCTATAAAACCTTCTTCATTATTTGGAACACCATCAACTAATGCCAAGTAACGCTTTTCAACTTCTCGCTCCTGAAACTGCTTGCTTAAAACTTTGTGGCTGTTCTCTGTTTTTGCAAAACAAAGAATTCCGCTAGTTTCTCGGTCTAGTCGATGAACGATAAACACTTCTGTTCTATCTCGTTGAAGCCAATTATAAACATTTGGCAAATCTTTCTTAAATCTAGCAGGAATTGTGAGATAATTTGCTGGTTTATTAACTATAATTAAATCCTCATCTTCAAAAACAATTGTTGGTTTCACTTTCATAGGCACAAAAGAAGTAAATCATTTAAATATTTGAAAATTATTAATCCTTTAATTTCTAGAAGCTGCTCTAATTTAGGTTTTAAATGGTCTATTTGACATTTTTTCAAGGATTAAAGACAACCTAATATACAAAACAAAAACATCTATCCTGATTTTCAGAATAGATGTTTCAAAATTTTGCTTGACGACATGAGCAAATATGCCTTAAAAAAAGTTGAGGACTGATCAATTAAGATCAGCCCCAATCACATTACACTAACTCTATTAACGTCTTATATTTCTTGATTTCTTAGGGCTTTTTAAAAACTTTCCTGATTTTTCACCCAAGAATTATATCTGTTTGTTACTTTTTTCATATGTCTAAAACGGTGATTAACTTCTCCCATTTGAATAGCTAATTCTTGATTGTCTGAAAAGAACGCACTTCCTTCTTCAACATAGTTTTCTTCTGTTAATCGAATCCATTCGTCACCTCTTTCCAAGTAAAATTCTCTTTTATATGGATTTTCAATATTCTTATTAGCTTGTATCCAATATTGATATAAGTTAACATCTCCTGTAGAAATCCTTTCCATAAAAACCTGCTTAGGTCCAAAAGGTATTGGAGCACTTTCAGCTGTTTTACTTACATAATAGTTCCACTTCCAAACTCTATTCCCTGCTTCATCATCTTGAATATCTCTAAAACCGAATTCTTTTATAGCAGTTGCTTTATATGTATATTTTTTACCTTTATGGTCAATGAATTTAATTTTCACTTCGTCATAAGTTTTATCTCGTCGAAGCAATAGAAATCCATTTAACTTTTCACCCGTATTCGTAATTACATAACCTTCTTTCTTGAAGATCTTTGCTACACTTTCTACTCCTGTCGTATTAGACATAAATACAGGAAACGAAAACAATAGTAATAGTAATATTCTAGACATAATAGTTATTTTTTCTTGTTGCTTATTTTTGTTTGTGGTTTGTAAGACAATTCAAAAGTCTAGAAAATACGTTAATGTTTTTACGCAAAAACATTACATACGTGACGCAAAATAAACAAAATAATCAATAATTATCAACCTAGGAAGCCTACAGCATATATTTTAGTGACATAATCACATTGAAAAAAAATTATTACTACTAATAATTATACTTAATCAAATTAAATATCAAATATGGTAAATGTAATTTTTTTCAAAATATAGGAAGTACAATGTATCAATTTCAATTAAAAATTAATTGATAATCAATATCTTACATGTTAATAATATTTATATATATATAATTTAGTTTTATCTTGCGAAGTACGGAGTTAGACATGTAAACTGTCTGAGAGGAATTCTAAATAATACGGCACAAGTTTGGCATTACTAATTGAATTTCAAAAAGAAAGAAAAAGCAATATAAAGTTATATTTACACAGGAACTATTAGCTTTTTAGGTAAAAATACATGAACCGATGTACCCGTATTAAGTCCATTCGATTCTATCCAAATTTGCCCTTCATGCCTTTCTACAATTTTTTTACAAATGGATAATCCTAATCCTGTACCTGCATATTCATTGTCTGCATGAAGTTTTTGGAATAGCTGAAAAATACGTTCACTGTACTGTTTTTCAATTCCTATTCCATTATCGACAACTGTTAACTGTATAAATTCTTTATCATTTTTTACTTTGATGGCTATTTTCGCTTTAACATCTGGCTGCTTAAACTTAACCGCATTATCAACAAGGTTTTGTATCAATTGCTCTATTCTATGTTCATTTCCAGAAATTGTGGGTAATTTCTGACTCTTAATTTCAACATCATCTTTTAACGCCGTGATGTAAGTACTTAAAACAACTTCTTCAACAATTTCATTTAAATCAATTTTTTCAAAAGGCATAGCTCTTGTTGACACACGAGAATATTGCAATAAATCATTGATTAAATTATCAAACTTGGAAACACCTCCTGTTATAAAATCCAAAAAAGTCATTCCATCACCATCTAATTGATCTCGATACATTTTTTGTAAGAGCTGTGCAAAACTCTTAATATTTCTCAGCGGAGCTTTTAAATCATGAGATATAATGTAGGCGAACTGTTCCAGGTCTTCATTAGAACGCTTTAATTGTTCATTCAAAGACTTTCGTTCCTTTTCTATTAACTGATTATTTTTTAAATTATTAAACCGTAAGCCAACGATATTAGTCAGGATTGAAAACAAAGGCAATAATTCTTCATTTAAAGATTTACCTTTTACATTGCTTCCTTTGAGCTGACCGCAAATAATAAAACCATTAAATGCGCCATCAGTTTTCAATAAAGGTGCTATAATCGCATCTTCTAAGTTGATTGCTGCTAAAGCATTATTTATCGTTGGTGAAGTATTTAATAAAAAACTTTCTTTTTGTGTAAGAAGTCTATCGTCAAATGGAACGGATGGTAAGGTTTCGACGGAGTCAATATGATTTAGTAGAAAAAGTGTCTGTTTAGTTTTATGGTATTCATAGATCAAACAAATTGGCTGATTAAATACTTTTACAAAAGTACTTGTAGTTAAGTTTATTAATGCCGCTACATTATCTATCGAAAAGACGTGGGCAGAGAATTGTCCAGCTAATTCCAATGAAATTACGCTGCTGCTGTCAACAACGCTTTCCTTAATTATTACAACTGAATCACTATTTCCAGCTTCTTCTTGAGAAGAAAGTCGTTTAGTTTTACTCATCATATACATATCAAAGTCGCTATTTTATATACCTTACGCTCTCTTTTAGTTGAGTACTAATAAGATCATGGTATCATAAAACGGTGAAAAGAGTTACTTAATTTTAAGTAACTCAATAATAATACTTGACTTGAATGTATCGGATAAAAGATTACTGGAAAAAATATATTCTCAAAGATAGGTAAATTTTAGTATTTATAGGTGCTACGCAAAACAATAAATACTAAAGTACGTTATAAAGCCAAAGTATCAGAGATAGGACATAAACGGTTTCTACATCAAAAGCACCTACTTTATCGTACGCCATTAACGCATTAGAATGACACTTTGCATTACATGCGTTATTTAGCTTTTCTTGATTGCCACTCCCAAAGATATCTACTGGCAATACTTCGATATGGTTTCCATTTTTCAGCGATCTTATATAATTCTTGATGTAGTTTTTTTCCTTTT
>CAZMEH010000081.1:0-2509 GCA_964564885.1 uncultured Saprospiraceae bacterium
AGAAAATCATATTGGAGTGATAAAATATTTTTTGTAATTACAACAAAAAACAACAACAGCTTTGGTAGTGATACAAAAGTGCACATATGTATCACTACCAAAAACTGTATCATTAGTTAATGCCTTTAAATATTCAAATTGTCAGACTAAAAGTTGAGTTTTTTTTAAAATAATTTTAAAAGCAGTAATTTTTCAGTGAAAAGTGCTTTGTAGGGTTCTATAAAAGACAAAAAATCCAATCTATTCTATTTGAATAAATTGGATTTTTTATTTAGAAAATACTACATTATAATCATTCTTTGATAAACTTCATCACAGCTAATTTATCACCAGACTTCACTTCAAGAAAGTAAATACCATTTGGCAAATCAACATCAAACTCCATTCGCTGCATTCCATTATAATTTTCAACCAAAACCACTTGACCAACTGCATTCATTATTTGAATAGAAATATCAGTATGCACTGCACCTAAGTCTAACCAAAACTTGCCAGTCGTAGGATTTGGAAATAATGAAACAGGTTCTGTAAAGGTTTGAGCAGTTCCAACATTCACAACCGTCAGGCAACTTGACGTATCAACGCAACCATTATTATCTAACTGAACCGCATAATTACCATTCGTTAAAACTTGGAAAGACTGACTAGTAGCACCAACAATCGGCGCATAGTTATTACTACAATCCAGCCATTGATAAGTGGTATTTGTTTCCGTTGCCGTTAGCATATCAAAATTGCGTGTAACGCTCGTATCAGGTGTATCGTTAATCGTCAAATTAATCGTCAACGTACTATCACAGCCAAACTGATTTAACAATAAATCAGCATAAGTTCCTGAATTTGTCCAAGTAAAACCGCCACTAGGCGAAGTGTAACTGTCGCATGCAGTAACCGAAGTTGAGCCTGTACTCGGTGAACCAATGGTTAAATTAATGGTCAATGTACTATCGCAGCCCTGCCAATTTGGAATAACATCAGTGTAAGTTCCAGCAGTTGACCAAGTGAAATTGCCACTCGGCGAAGTGTAACTATTACAAGAAGATGCGGAAATAGTAGCAGCACTCGGCATGCCTAAGTTCAAATTTACTGTCAAAAAACTATCGCAGGCAGAACCGTTATTAATCGTATCAAGGTAAGTTCCAGAAGCGGTCCAAACATAATTTCCACTTGGCGAAGTATATGTATTGACACCACAAGTATTAATGTTTTGCGTGGCTATTCCGTTTCGTGGATTAGCCACAAAATTGGAAGAAGTACCATTTAAACCAAAACCATTCATAGTACCATTCGTATTTCCTTTACTATCTAATGCTGATGTTATGCTAGAGTTATTTCCACCTGCGACACCTTGATCAAACTCGTAACACAACTGTAATCCGCTAGCGGTTAAGTCCATATTACATTGATTGAACAAAGCCGCTACTTCTGAACCCGAAAGACTTTTTGACCAAAGTGCAACATCATCTAACTTCCCGTCTAAACGAAAATCTGGACTATTAAAAGGCGTATAGCCAATACTTAATGATTCCGTTGTACTTGAAAATGAACCTGTTGCAGTAATTGTATTGACTGATACTCCATTATGGTACAATGAAAATTCTGTTCCGCTTATCGTCATAGCGAAATGATTCCAAGCATTTGGAACAAGCCCAGCGTAAATGATGTCAAAGTTTGCTCCTGCGCTATTTCTAAATCTAGCTTCAACGGTTGTTGTACTTAAATGTAAGATATAAAAATCAGCAGTTGTGTTATTTCTAAACCCTGCAAAGCCATCGAAGTTAGGATAATTAGGTGCAGGATTAGTTGGATAAACCCAAAATGATATCGACATATTTCCATTTGCAACATAACTAGATGCGTTTGGAACGGTGATATAATCGTCTATACCATCAAAGTCCATTGCATTTTGAATAAGCTGTGCGTTAGCTTGATTATTGATTGCAATCAGTGCAACCATTACAAAGTATAGTTTGTAAATATTTCTCATAGGAATTAATATTAGTTTTTTGAAAATCTAAAAAATGAAGTATTGAAGATAAGAAAAGAATTATATTTTTTTAGAATAGATAAGAGAGAAGGGCAAATTGAGCAAATGATATTTAAAGAGAATTGATTGGTTATTTCTAGGATAGAAAAGACGATTTGCCTAAAAATAAAAAAAGGTACTCTTTTGTAGAGTACCCATTTATTACATGGAAGATCAAGCATTAATTAAATGCATTGAAAGTAATTTCTTTTTGATTCTATTTAGTTAGGTTTGGTTTTTTAGACAATTATTATTGATTGCCTAATAGTGCAAAATTAGACAATAATTTGTTTTATCCTAATTTTTAATAAAATAAATTTTGATTATTAGTGCTTTGCTTTAATAAAAAAAGGTTTGGAGCTATATCGTTTTATGAATATTAATTTGAATTAAATGTGTATGTATTTGGAAATCAATACGGTTGTATGAAGAAGCATTGGATTTACGTTTTCTTAGTATTCAAAAGAATGAAAATATTATACA
>CAZMEH010000082.1:0-3407 GCA_964564885.1 uncultured Saprospiraceae bacterium
TGACTCGTAGCGACTTCAACATGAGAGTTGGTCAATCAGAACTAAGAGAAGGTAAATTCTTTGCTAATATGGCTATGCCTTTAGGCGAGAATTTAGAAATCTATAGTTATGGTGGAATGAGTTATAGAAATGGTTCTTCAGGTTGTTTCTATCGTTTACCATCTCAAAATAGAACAACAACAGCTATTTATCCAAATGGTACTGTTCCTTTAATCAACTCTAATATCTATGACAAATCTGCTGCTGCGGGTATTCGTGGTATGGTTGGTGATTGGAATATTGACTTTAGTAATACTTATGGTAGTAACTCTTTCTTGTTCTACATGACAAATACACACAATGCTACTTTGGGTGCGTCTTCTCCAACATCATTTAATGCTGGTGGACACTCTTTCACTCAAAATACTTCAAACTTTGATGTTTCTCAATATTTTGAAACAAGTTCTATCAAAGGTATTAACGTTGCATTTGGTACAGAGTATCGTTATGAGAATTTCAAAATTATTCCAGGTTCAGAACGTTCTTGGGGAAATTATGATGTCAATGGTAATTTAGTTACACCAACGACAAACGATAGTTTATTAACAAGAGATTTACTAGGAAGAAACCGTCCATCAGGTTCTCAGTGTTTCGCAGGTTTCTTGCCAAGCAACGAAGTAGATGCTAACCGTTCTAACGTTGGTACTTACTTAGATGCAGAATTTGACATTAGTGATGCATTTTTAATTAATGCAGCAGTTCGTTTTGAAAACTATTCTGACTTTGGTTCTACGTTTACTTACAAATTAGCTGCTCGTTATAAAGCAACTGAAAATGTCTCATTAAGAGGTGCGGTAAGTACAGGTTTCCGTGCGCCATCTTTACACCAAATTCACTTTAGTAGAACTTCTACTGTTTTTGAATTGGTTAATGGTGTTTCTGTACCAACTGAGCGTGGTACATTTGCAAATACTTCAAGAGCTGCCAAGTTATTAGGTATTCCTGAATTGAAGCAAGAAACTTCTCAAAACTTTAGTGCAGGTATAACTGCTAAAGTTCCTACTGCTGGATTACGTTTTACTATTGATGCTTACCAAGTAAACATTGATGATAGAGTTGTATTGACAGGTGCATTTAGTGCGGGTGGTGATGCTGAATTAGAGCAAATATTTAATCAAGCACAAGCTGGTTCTGCTACGTTTTTTGCAAATGCAATTAGCACAATTTCTCGTGGTTTAGATGTTGTTATTTCTCATCAAGTTGCTATTGGTAAAGGTTCATTAACGAATGATTTAGCAATGACTTTCTCTCAAACTACTTGGGATCAAGATAAAGGTATTAATGCTTCTGATATTTTAGAATCTAAAGGATTAGTTGGTACTTACTTTGACCAAACTGCACGTATCTATATGGAACAAGCTGTTCCTAGACAAAAAGTTACTTTAGGTCATACATTTGCAATAGGTAATTTGAATATCTATTTGAGAAATACGTACTTCGGTCAAACAACTGAAGCGACAAATGCAGCGATCTTCGATGCTGATTTAAATCAAACAGATACTTCTATAGATCCTTATAATGAAGCTAAAGTATTGACAGATTTAAGTATCGGTTATAGCTTTTCAGAGAATTTGTCTTTCACTGTTGGTGGAAACAATATTTTTGATGTTTATCCTGATTTAGTAGATGCTCCTTTCCAATCAAGTGGTCGTTTTATCTACTCAAGACGTTCTCCACAGTTTAGCTTTGGTGGTCGTCACTTATTTGCAAGAATCTTATTTACTTTACAATAGAAATATTGTTGTAATTGTTTGATTGTTCCTAATCAGAGCAATTTCAAAACAAACAATTATAAAAGTTAGATTCTTACTAAAGTGAACAGGCGATCTTGAGTCGCCTGTTCACTATTTTTTTAACAAAAAATCACCCGAAAAATTGACGATTTTAACAATTACAACAATCAAGTAATTCAAAAATTCAATATTTCAATATGAGTATTTCAAAAAGGATCGCATCATTACAACCGTCTGCGACGCTTCGTATCAATGAATATTCTAATCATCTAGCCCAACAAGGCAAAGAAATATTCAGATTAGGTTTTGGTCAATCACCATTTCCTGTACCTACTTCAATCGTGGAACAACTTAAGATTCATGCGCATTGCAAGGAGTATTTACCTGTTCGTGGACATTTTGGACTAAGAGAAATCGTTGCTAATTATTACCAAAGAACACAAGGAATTGAATGCACTTATGAAAACGTACTCATTGGTCCTGGTTCAAAAATGTATCTTTTTATCGCATTAATGGCTTATGAAGCCGATTTATTGCTCCCTGCACCAGGTTGGGTTTCTTATGCACCACAAGCATTAATTGCTAATCGAGAAACACATTGGATTGACACGACCGAAGAAAACAGTTGGAAACTGATGGCAGAAGATTTGGAGGAATTTTGCCAAAACCATAAAAAACCAAAAATACTTTTACTCAATTACCCGAATAATCCGACAGGAACGACTTACCAGCCAAATGAATTAAAAGCATTAGCTAAAGTAGCTCGACAACATCAAATTATTGTTCTTTCTGACGAAATTTATGGAGAATTGAATCATGAAGGGAAACACGAATCTATTGCTAGATATTATCCAGAAGGTACAATTATTAACAGTGGATTGAGTAAATGGGCTGGCGCTGGTGGTTGGCGAGTTGGTACTATTTTAGTTCCCAAAGAACTCAACAAGCTACGTGATGTAATGGCAACTATTGCCAGTGAAACCTTTACAACAGCAAGCGCACCTATTCAACATGCTTCTGTGAGAGCATTTGAAGATACAGCAGATTTAGAAGATTATAGAATTCAATCTCGACAGGTTTTAAAAACAATTGGTAATTATTGTCATGGACAATTATCTGCAATGAAGATTACAACACCTGCTCCAGAAGGTGGTTTTTATTCATTTATTAATTTTGAAAATTACCGTTCTGAATTTGCTAGAAAAGGTATTTTGACAAGTGAAGCATTAGGAAATGCAATATTAAATGAAACAGGAGTTGCCTTATTACCTGGAACTGATTTTGGTAGAAAAGCCCATGAATTTCTATTTAGAATGGCATACGTTGATTTCGACGGCACAAAAGCATTGGAATATTTACAATCCAATTCTATAAATGATGATTTAGTAAACGCATGCGCTCCTAGGGTTGTGAAAGCAATGGAACGACTTGGAAATTGGTTGAATTAAAAAATTAAGCATCGGATTCTTTAAAAGAATCTAATGCTTAATCTATAGTTAAGAACAAGAGCGGCTCTCATAGCGTGCGATAGGAACAGCATTTTTCAAGCTAGAAACAGCCATTTTTCCTTAACCATACGGCTTGCCGTCAGCCGTCAGCCGTATACCATTCCTTAAAACTTCCACAATAATTTTC
>CAZMEH010000083.1:0-9333 GCA_964564885.1 uncultured Saprospiraceae bacterium
AGTTTATTATTAAATTAATCTACTTGTGCCGTTTTTTAAGAAATCGTTAAAGGCATTGATTTATTTCTATAATTAAAAGAGCTATTAAAACAGTTTTAAGATGAAACAATTAAATCTGACATTGCTACTTTTAGCAATTTTTGCAGTAAGTGTTATGGGTCAACAAGATCCAACAAAAGCTTGGAAAGAAGCAGGAAAAGAATTAGGTAAGTATGTTGTGAATGCTGAGAGAGTAGAAAATCTAAGTAATGCAAAAGAGAAAATTGATCAAGCTATCACAGGTATTGATCAAATTGCGGAGAAATTACACGCAAAGGTCTATGACCGTGCAGCTAATGTTTATTTTGAAATTGCTAATGAGCCAGGTCTAAAAGCTAAAACACCAACAGCCGCTAATACTGCAAAAGAATACTTTTGGAAAACGGCAGAAATTGGAAAGGACTATCAGAAAGAAAGTGTTGGTAAAAAGCTTCCAGACTTAGGGAATATTTTTGTCCAGGATGGTCAAGATCTTTATGAAGCTAAAAAGTATGGAGATGCTTTAACGGCTCTTGAAAATGCTTTAGCTTGTAAAGTAAAAATCGCTGAACTTGGTAATAAGGCGTCTTTGTTTTTAATTACAGAAGAACAAGAAAATGCCATCAAATTATACGCTGGTTTTGCGGCTTATAATAATGAAAATTTTGATGCTGCTAGAAAATACTTAGAGCCTGTAGCTGCTGCTAAGTTTGATGAAGCTCAAATGTATAGTGTACTTTTCAAATTGTACAAAGAAGACGATATTGAAAAAGCATTCGCATATTTAGATGAAGGCGTTAAACGTTATCCAGCACAAAAAGCATTGCTTTATGACAAAATCAACTACTATTTGACTACAAAGCAAATGGATAAATTAGAGGTTGATTTGAAAAAGGCAATTGAAGTTGATCCTGATAATGCTCAATTAACTTTTACTCTAGGTCAAGTTTATGAAGATTTATCAACGGATGCTTACAAAGAAGATAACTTTGAGGATGGTGATAAATATTTTGCTAGTGCATTAGAATTTTATAAACAAACGGTTAATATCGACGCTAAGTACTTTGATGCAATCTATCAAGTAGGTGCTATTTACTATAACCGTGCGGTTCGTATGTACAAGCAACGTGCTGGTCTTAAAATGGATGAAAATGCTAAGTACAAAGAGTTGACAGAAAGTATCAATACAATGTACACTAAGGCTTGGGAAAGTTTCAAAAAAGCAGAACAAGTTAGATCTAACGATGAATTGTTGATTACTGCGATGAAAGAATTGTATGCTCGTACTAATCAAACAGAGCATTATACAGCTATGAAAGAACGTTTAGCGAAAGTTAAAGCGGACAAAAAAACTGAATTAGCTCCTTATAAGCATCCTGCTTCTTTATTTTAAGAAGTGAGAATAGAGAAAAGGAGTAATTCTTTTTTCCTCATTTCAGGAATAGACAAATGTTAGCTAAAAGGCTACTTCTCGATGAGGAGTAGCCTTTTTCAATTGGCTTTAGAAAACTATACTCAATTAATAGTCAATTAAAATAAAAACTGTTATTTCTCTCTTCTCTCTGCTCTTTAAACTATAGTTACATTTTTTTGAAATTTTTTTTTGAAATAAACGTTAATCTAACTTAGATTTGTATTAATTTACATTGTTATTGAAAGTAAATGTATTCTAAAATCACATCATACCATTGGAAATAATACAAAGCATATTAAGTGAAATAGGTTTATTCTTC
Source organism: uncultured Saprospiraceae bacterium (assembly GCA_964564885.1). Lineage (GTDB taxonomy): Bacteria > Bacteroidota > Bacteroidia > Chitinophagales > Saprospiraceae > CAKZLL01. The sequence goes on from CAZMEH010000083.1 coordinate 1,752, forward strand.
CAATCTCCCAATCTTTGGGCTTACCTTTTTATACCTATTTCTGCTTCTTTAATTGGTTGGACAACTAATATTCTCGCACTTAAAATGACCTTCTACCCTATCGACTTTGTCGGTATCGAAGCGGATAATAACGAATGGTTTGGTATCAAACCCGTCGGATGGGGAGGCGTTGGAAAAATTGGTTGGCAAGGTATTATTCCGGCTAAAGCTGGTGAAATGGCTAGTAAAGCCGTTGATCTGATGCTAGATAAATTGATTGACGTACGTCAACAGTTTGCTCAAATTGATCCTAAAATCGTAGCAGAAGAAATGGCGCCTAAAATGCAGGCGTTGTCTCGTCAAATCATTGATGAAGCAATGAACGAGAATATGCCGATGGTTTGGAAAAGGCTTTCAGAGCGTAGAAAAGAAGCTATTTATGAAGATGCTGCAAAAGAACTACCTAATGCCGTAGAAACTATCATGGCTGATGTCAAAGACCATATCGATGAGTTGTTTGATGTCAAAAGTATGGTCGTCAATGAATTAACTTCAAATAAGAAATTACTAAATTATATTTTTCTTAAAGTTGGTCATCAAGAATTTAAATTTATAGAACGTTCTGGCTTGTATTTCGGATTTCTGTTTGGGATTATTCAAATGTTTCTAGCTATATTTTTTCCAGAGGCAAATATGTTTTTACTACCTATCGGAGGTGTCGTGATTGGTTACTTAACCAACTTTTTGGCATTGCGATTGATTTTTGAGCCGCTTCATCCTATTAAGATTGGTCCGATCATTATTCAAGGACTTTTCATCAAGCGACAAGCACACGTTGCAAAGGAATATTCTAAAGTTGTGGCTTCTCAAGTACTCAATACCACAAAAATATTTGATGCGATTTTGAAAGGTTCTGGTTCTGACCAATTGTCTACCATTATTCAAAAGCATATACAAGAAGCCGTTGACAAAACTGCGGGACTTTCTCGTTCGCTTATTCAAATCACCAGCGGTACAAAAACCTATGATCGTATTAAAAACATTACAACGGAGCGTTTTATGGAAGTCATTCCAGATACAATTAAAAGCGTTTTTGGCTACGCCGAAGAAGCATTAGATATTGAAAATACAATTAGTACTAAAATGGCTGATCTTCCGCCAGAAGATTTTGTTGGTTTCTTGCGTCCTGTTTTCAAAGAAGATGAACTTAAGCTTATTCTAATTGGTGCGGCACTAGGAGGAATGGCTGGTTTACTACAATTACTTGTCTTTTTTATTATAGAAACGTAATCAAGTTTTTTTTAAAACGGAGAGAACCGATATTTACGAATTACAATAGTAAATATCAACAGTCAAAATTAGAGCTTATAGGTTTTTGAAACCTATAAGCTCTAATTTTTTATATAATTTTATAATTTCTTATTCATTATATTTTTTCAAATCATCACCTTCATCAATTATCATCACCTTATTGTCTAAATCATCCATATTGTTAATCAAACTCATTACATAACCAATGTAATCTTTGATTTGAAATTGAAGATTTTGAACTTGCTCTCCTACTTCTTTTTTCAATTCTTTAGAAATAGAACTTGCTTCAAGCATGTTTGGAAATTCATTTTGTAAGAACAAATAATCCACCCGATGCTGTTCAACAGCTATTTTGCCCATATTAATTGAAATGGCTTTTGAAATATTTTCCTTGGCAACAGAATAAAAGCTATCCGTCAATGCTAGTAATTCATTTGCTCCTTCAAAACGTTCTTGTTCTGCTTTTTCACCTTTCAACTGATTTTGCATCAAAGGCGTCAATCTATAAATAGAAGCATTCCAATGGTATACATCAATCGTATCTTGCAAATATAATTCCCGATTTATTCCTTTTTGAATAGCAGTATAAATAGTTTTTGCAGAATCTGAAAGCGTTTCATAATCAACCGTATTCAAATCTGTTCTAGCACTTACAAGGCTATTCAATTGATTATCTAACACTGTTTCTGAAAAGATAATTATATCATTTTTTTCAATAATATTTTCAAAATTAGATAATTCAGATAGCAGCCATGCTTCATTCTTTTTAGAATTACAAGCACTAAAAATGACTAAAATTAATAATATAGAGATGGATTTGATTGATTGATTGAACATAATTATCTATTTAAATATCAGACCTTATTATTTTTTTGATCCTGATAGCTATCAGGAATAAGGTCTAGTTTTTTGCAATAAAAAATGCGGTTGCCAGAACGAATAACGTTCTTTTCAACCGCATTTCAAATAAATTGATCGTGTTTATTATATACAATCATTAAAATCTTAGGTTCTTTGAAAAATCTCGTGGAAAACGCTAAATATTAATTTTAGCCTAATTCTAGTTACGGAGTAGACAGTAGGAAGTAGACGGTAGGCAGTTATACCATCTGATAAGCAAACTGCAAACTTTATAACTATTTCATGATTTTTATAAAAGTTATCGAAAATCATAGGATTTTTCAAAGAACCTTAATTTGAAAGGAAAGGCTTACGATTATTCATCGTAAGCCTTTCCTTTTTTAGGTTTTAAAATCACTTCGAGTTTATTCAAAAAAATTCAAACCTTACCCAACTCAACAAGCCATGATCAAACGCCATTACCTAACACCTTAGCGGTAGAAAATTGGCTGATTACAGGCATTTCAACTGATTATATTCCAAAATATAAAACCCTAGTTATCAAGACATATTTGGGCACTTATGGTTCGGTTTTTAAAATAAATCAAACAGAGGTGAGGGTTTATCTTAGTTCGCCTTGGAAAACTATAAAGGCAATTGATTTGATTGAGAATAATGTAAGTATAAATTCGCTATTAAAACAATTAAAAGTCTGATTATATTTAAAGGACACTATTTTCTAATATTGAGTTTTAACGCTGTCATTGCTGTTTTTTGTTTCAAATAAATAATTTTATCACAAAACTATTTGTTCTAAAAAAGTCTATCCTATTTTTATAGGTCTATTCAGCAGTAGAAAAAAAATTAGAAGTAAGCGAAACAATACAAGTTTACCAACTGTACTGTTTTCTAAAATAAAATATAAATATGCAGGACGTACCGATTTTGAATGATTGGCAGTTGGAGCAAAAAGAATGGCTCGAAGCATTGGAAGAAATAGTCGAAGCACAAGGAAAAGAAAAGTCCGCAGAATTGTTTCAATCATTGCGTCATTTTTTGGCTCAAAAAGGTATAGCTAATAGTGGAAAAGCACTGAATACACCTTATTCTAATACCCTTTCTATTGATGACCAACCTGCCTATCCTGGCGATTTAGCATTGGAAGAAAAGCTAGAAAATATCATCAAATGGAATGCTCAAGCAATGGTTTTGCAGGGCTATGATAAAGGTATAGCACTGGGCGGACATATTGCAACTTACGCAGGGGCGGCTACTTTTATTGAAGTATTATTGAATCACTTTATTCATAAGAAAACCGCCGATTATGGTGGTGATACTTTTATGATTCAAGGTCATGCTTCTCCTGGTATATACGCAAGGGCTGTAATGGAAGGACGTTTGAGCGAAGAAGCAGTAGCTAATTTTCGTCAAGAAACGATTGGTGGTGTTTCCTCCTATCCGCATCCTCGCCGCATGCCTAATTTTTGGAGAGTACCAACAGTGAGCATGGGACTAGGACCTATGATGGCAATTTACCAAGCTCGTTTTCAAAAATATTTGGAACATAGAGGATTGAAACCAAACAACGGTGGAAAGATTTGGCATATTATCGGAGATGGTGAAATTGACGAACCTGAAATCTTAGGTTCTATTAATGTGGCTTCTCGCCAAAACCTAGATAATATTATATTTATTGTCAACTGTAATCTTCAACGTCTTGATGGTCCTGTTCGTGGAAACGGAAAAATCATTCAAGAATTAGAACGCTCATTTTTGGGTAGCGGTTGGAATACGATAAAATTGATTTGGGGCAGCGAATGGGATGCTTTGTTTGCAAAAGATGAAGAAGGTATTCTAATAAAGCGATTGACTGAAATGGTCGATGGTAGTTTCCAACAGTTGAATACGCTTCACGATGGTGCATTAATTCGTAAGAAATTAGTGAATGGCGATCCAAAACTGGAAGCTTTATTAGCTGATTACAGTGACGAACAGATAAAAGGTTTGAAGCGAGGCGGACACGATCGTGAAAAATTATTTGCTGCTTTCACTAATGCGGTCAATTCCGATAAACCTTCAGTCATTTTGGTAAAAACCATTAAAGGCTACGGTATGGGAAAATCAGCGGAAGGATTGAATACGGCGCATCAGGTCAAAAACCTGCTACAAGATGACCGTATTCTTACTAAAAATCGCTATAATATTCCAATTACAGACAAAGAAGCTTTGGCGGCAAAGTTCTATTTTCCTAAAGAAGATAGCGATGTAATAAAGTATTTACACGAAAAACGTCAAGCATTAGGTGGTTATGTTCCATCACGTTCTGACGAGTATACGCCTATTACAGCACCTACTAATGAAGTACTTCAACCAATATTTGACGGAAGTGCAGGTTCTGGTGGAAAAGATTTTTCTACAACCGCTGCAGTAGTTCGTTTATTGAATCAATTACTACGAAAATCTCCTATTAAGAAATATATTGTGCCTATCGTTCCCGATGAAGCACAAACATTTGGAATGGAGTCTATTTTCAATTCTGCTAAAATATTCAATGCCAAAGGGCAATTGTATGAGCCGATGGAAATTGGAATTTCTGTTATCAAATATAAGGAAAGTAAAAAAGGACAAGTTTTACAAGAAGGTATCAATGAAGCAGGCGCAACCGCTTCTTTCATTGCCGCTGGTACAGCTTATTCTACACACGGCGTTCCTACGATTCCTTTTTATATCTATTACTCTATGTTTGGTTTCCAACGAGTACAAGATTTAATCTGGGCTGGTGCGGATATGTTGACCAAAGGATTTTTGTTGGGCGGAACGGCTGGACGAACGACTTTGAATGGTGAAGGATTACAACATCAAGACGGTCATTCTCATTTGATGGCTTTGACAGTTCCTTCTGTTTTATCTTTCGATCCTTCTTTTGCTTATGAATTGGCGATTATCATACAAGATGGTATTCGTAGAATGTATGTTGAAAACGAAAAGATGATGTATTACATCACCGTTTACAACGAAAACTACTTTATGCCAGAGATGCCAGTAGGCGTTGAAGAAGGTATTTTGAAAGGAATGTACAAGTACAAAACTTCTAGTACGAAATTTACTAAAGGTAAAAAAGTACAATTGCTAGGTTCTGGTTCAGGAATGGTTCAAACACTTCAAGCTGCAGAAATCTTGGAAGAGATGGGTATTGCGACTGATATATGGAGTGCAACGAGTTGGAATGAAGTTTATCGGGAAGCGATGGCTTGCGACCGTTGGAATTTATTACATCCAGATGCGAAAGAAGAAAAAGTACCTTACATTCAAGAAATATTGAATGGTGAAGAAGGTGTTTTTGTAAGTAACAGTGATTGGATGAAATTGACTTCGGGTGCTTTATATCCGTGGATGCCAGAAGGTTTTGTAGCATTAGGTACAGATGGTTTTGGTTTAAGTGATAGCCGTGAAAATCTTCGTAATTACTTCGAAGTAAGTGGCAAATATATCGCTTACACTGCTTTACGTTCTTTACAGAAAAGACGTAAGGTATCGAAAAAAGAGGTCATGGACTTCATGGAGAAACACGGAATTGAGGCTGACAAGTTAGACCCGATGAGTGTTTAGAAAACGGCGGACGGTTCAAGGTAGACGGCGGATGGTAATTTTGCGTTTGATTTTCGGAAGTCTAGATTTTATTCCCGATAGCTTCGGGAATAAGATCTAAGATTTAACAATTTAACAATTCAAGAATATAAATATAATGAGTTACGAATATAAACTTCCTTCTCTAGGTGATGGCGTTACAGGTCAAGTCACTGAGATATTGGTAAATGTAGGAGACAAGGTTGAAGAAGAGGATGTGTTGATGATTGTCAGTACAGACAAAGTTGATGCAGACATGCCTAGTGATGTCGAAGGAACAATAGAAGAAATAGTAGTAACAGTCGGTGATGAAGTCAATGAAGGTGATTTATTGATTAAAATAAACACAGGCGGCGAAAGTCCTGCTCCTGCTCCAAAAGTAGAAGCAACACCTGTTGCAGCTACTCCTGTCAAAGAAGCGGTAAAAATAGAAGCACCAAATCCCGATAGCAATCGGGAGGCAAAACCTGCTGTTTCTACGCAAGCAAGCAGTGGTGATGTTAATTATCGTATGTCTCCTTTAGCTCGTAAAATTGCTAGAGAATTAGATGTAAATACGACGACATTGAAACCGTCTCATGGTAATCGCATCAAAGCAGAGGATGTATTACAAGCGGTAAAAGCGAAGCAAGAAGCATTAGAAAAAGCGGCAAAAGCACCTGCAAGCGGCGGCGGTGGTATAGCACTTCAACCTTTGCCAAATTTTGAGAAATTCGGTAAGGTAGAGCGCAAAGCAATGTCTAGAATTGCTCAAGCGACTGCTAGAAATATGCATTATAGTGCTTCTGTTATTCCTCATGCGTGGATTTCTGAAAAGGTAGATATTACTAATCTTGAAGCACTTAGACAGCAATATAAAGGCGGTATTAAAGCAGAAGGCGGAAGCTTGACTATTACCACTATTTTGGTAAAAGCAGTAGCTACTGTTCTTCGCAAAATGCCACAATTCAACGCAAGTATTGATATGGAAACCAATGAATTGATATTCAAGGATTATATCAATATTGGTGTAGCGGTTGACACGCCTAAAGGTTTGTTAGTGCCTGTTATTAGAGATGTCGATAGAAAAGGTTTGAGAGAACTTTCTATTGAAATGTCTTCAATGACGAAGCGTACTCGGGAAGGTAAAAATAACTTGGCTGATATGGAACGTGGAAGTGGAAACTTCTCGATTTCAAATATTGGTGGAATTGGCGGTACAGATTTAAAATCTATCGTTAATTCTCCAGAAGTTGCCATCTTAGGTGTTACTGCTTCATTGATGGAACCTCGTTGGAATGGTACGGAATTTCTTCCTAGATTGATGATGCCGATGCACATTGCTTTTGATCATAGAGTGATCAATGGCGCAGATGCGATTCGTTTCTTAGTTGAAATCAAAAAAATCTTGGAAGATCCATTTTTAGGATGGTTCTAATGAGAAGTCAGCTGTCAGATCGTCCCGAGTGCTCGGGACTGTCAGATAGATACGGAGTATTAATAAAAGAACATCGCTTATATTATCCTTTTGGATAGTGTAGGCGATGTTCTTTTTAGTTTAAAATAGAGCCTCGTTCAATGGAAATTACGTTAAATCACTTTCCTAAGTACTTGGATAAAAGTTTCCACGTATTGCTCTGTTTTGTAAACAATTGATAATTAGCATATTTTTTGTCTGACTTCTCTCAGTCCCGAGCACTCGGATTGGCGTCAAGGAGATTTAAAAACAATGTTTTTTACAATCTACTTGACGCTAATCCAAGCACTCGGGACAGTCTGACTTCTGTCCTCTTTCTTAAAAATCACCTTCCGCTACTTGACAGCAAGTCAAACCCAACTTACGCCA
>CAZMEH010000084.1:0-5984 GCA_964564885.1 uncultured Saprospiraceae bacterium
TATATCTATCCTTGTATTTATCTGTTACTTTTCCTGCAAAAAATGCTACTTCTTTTGATTAGAAAACTTACATTTTAACTCTAACTCTTGTTGTTCTCTTATCTTAATGTGATTTTTACTTTCTTCAAAATCAGCAATATAAAGTACAATAAAGATGGTTAATAAAAATAAAACGCCAAGAATTACGATTTTTTCCATAAGGTTTTACTTTGCAAACATTAGCTGTAATCATAGCGTTACAGGCAGGAATGCCTGTGCTACATTAAAATACCTGTGCTATCTAACATTAATTTCAAAACTTGGCATATCAGAATCTAGTTGTTGACCTCTGATTTGATTATCAATATTTTTCACGGCATTGGTATCATAATACGTCAAAGGTTGCTCAATCGCATATTCATTAATAACTCGTCTTCTGGCAATTGGCTGTTCTACTTTTATTGTTGTCGTTGTTCTTGATTTGACTTTTTGAGTATCCAAACCTTGACTATAACTACTATCCGCATAAGTAGCAATCATTGGTTTGTCCAAATAAATGGTATCTCGCAAATAGACAAAGATTTGCTCAACACTATTCTGCAAAGCAGGTTTAGTAGGTTCATGCGTTTTTTCCAATGAACAATAATAAAAAACACTTCCCAATGAAATCAATCCAGCTAAAACGACCCAAATCGGTATTTTCAATAACATGAACTGTATCAACGGATTCACTTTAACGTGCTTCGCTTGAAAACGAGCCGTCAAATTCTGATGAACCGCAGCACTCGGTGCTACCTGTTCATGTTGCATAGATAGTTGCACATGCGGTACTAAATGCGACAAACGAGTATATTCCGCTTCCGTTATTTCAGCCAAAACCGTGTTGCGTTCATTCTCCGTCAATGCAGAAAACGACTTAGTTTCAATCAAATCTTGTATATTAAAATCTTTCATTGCTTCATCGCTTTTTACAATTACACATTCTGCTCAATTCGTAATTCGTAATTCCTAATTCCTAACCATCACATCCCATGAACTCAATTGCTCGCCTAGTTTTTTGGTCGCATAATACAATCTGGACTTCACCGTCCCTTCTGGACAACCCACGATTTTGCTAATTTCCTTCACAGATAACTCTTCCCTATACCTTAAAATAAAACAAGAACGATGCGCTGTCGGCAACTTTTCCAAAGCTTGACTGAGGTGTTCATTAAAGACGACACTATCGAAGTTCGTTTTGGTTTCCGTACTCGTTTCATGATTAATAATAGAATGCTTATCGTATGCTTTTTGGCGATTCGCATGCTTTCTATATTCATTTTTACAAAGGTTATTCGCCAATGTGTAAAACCATGTTGAAAACTTCATTTGCGTATTAAAAGACTCGGGTTTCTCTATGATTTTCAAAAACAATTCCTGCGTAAAGTCATTCGCCTTAGCTTCATTTTGCCAAAGCATTTTATAAAAATAAAAATACATTCGACGATTAAATCGCTTGTACAATTCCTCAAAAGCAGCCTCTTTGCCCTTTTGAATGAATCGCATCAGCTCTTCGTCCGAATAACTATTGTATTTCTTTTTTTTAAAAAACATTTGGTTAATGTACCGTGGGCTTTAGCCGACTAGGTGAAGGAAAAAAGCATTTCTCATAACGTGCAATGGGTTAAAACCACATTGCTTTAGATGCTAGTGTTAGCTTTTACTTAATTATCTATATCCCGAGCATGGGATGGTTTCAACCCATCCCATACTATTTTACTTCCATAAAAACTCGAAAACCAATCGAAGGAGCAGCTTCGGTATATCTATTGGTAGAATTAATTTGGCAATCTTCTGGCTTATCATTCCAACTTCCGCCTTTTGCAATACCTTCTTCAGCCACCATTTCAGCCACATTTCCACTCATACCATATAAACCAAAATCATTCGGAAAATATGAATCAGAAAAAACAGGAAAAAAACCGCCATCATTCGCAGATACTTCACTTTCACAATCCGTACAAGGCAAACTATCGGTGACATTCATATTCGACAAATAACAGCCTTTTGTATTTCTGTGATAATGTCCGCCCCAAGGGAATGGCGAAGCATCATGCCCAGCTCTTGCTGCCTTTTCCCATTCCTTTTTGGTTGGTAAACGGAAAACAACATTGTTATACTTTTTCTTCTTGTACGTCGAACTATTGTAAACACCTGTTAACCATTCGCAATACAATTTTGCTGCTTCGTAACTAATGTTTTGCATGGGCATTCTTGCATCATCAGGATTTCCATGCTCAAAAATCACCTTATCGCTAAGATTTTTATTTTTATCACTCAAAAAACTGCGCCAATCTGTTTTTTCTACTTTACAAATCGTTAATTTCTCAAACTCCCGATTCTTGACTAAATCCATTAGAAATTGGTCATAATCGCCAATAGACAATTCAGTAGAAGAAGCCATTAGGGCCTCATCTACTTTCATATATTGCTTCTCTAGTTTTTTAATATTTAGTTCTGGATAAGTGCGAATGTTACTTTCTGTGCTAGTGAAATATCGTTCGATGAACTCCATTTGGTTGGCATCTTTACCGATTTTAAACATCATAGATTTCAATTCTTCGGCTTTTCCTTTGTCTTCACTTTCCACATAATGCTTGTATAATAACATCAGGCTAGGAATATACGACAGATTGATTTTGTTTACTATCTCTTGTTCCTTTTCATACCTCAAATTCACTTTGATATAATCCATTGCGAATTTTTTTTCGATATTCCTTCTCAAAATCGCAATATTATCAAATTGATTCTTACAATAAAGGTAAGTCAAGCCTGTCAGATACAAATCATCTTTGAAGGGTTCTTTGATGATATGGTTAGTCGTAACATTAATATAAACAGGTCGTTTACTATTTTCTATAATATGTTTTGTTAATAATTGCTGAATATTATCGTCATTTCCATCCCAATTGGTAAACTTAGGAATGCCAATTTCTGCAAACATTTTATCCGCATAATCTGGCGTTCTCAACAAGTTGATATTCAAAACACTAACGTCTGTTCTAATATTCTTTCCGTATTGGATCAACCAAACTGGATAAGTATCATTGTCGCCCCAAGTAATCAAAACACCATCGTCACCAACCGATTGTAAAACATTATAATTCCAAGCCAATAAGCCATTTGAGTATGTGCCCGAAGTATATATTTTATCAACAAATTCCTTGATTTTCTCCGTTTCTCTATCCATTTCATAATGTGCAATAAAATGATGATAAGACTCAGAGCGATTAGGCGCGATTTCGTATGCTTGAAACAAGTATTTTTTATTTTCAGCATTCCAACTATCCCGAGCATACATCAAATAATGTCCTTCAAAAGTATTTGGAACAGCTTCCCAAGCATTTTCTGCGATTTCATTTAAATCAATATCTGCTTGTTTACCAATACTTTTTGCATAACGTGATGCTAGAAAATAATTCAACCAAGCTTCCGCATTTGTTTTGTCTTCTTTGAGAATATCTTCCCAAAGCTTAGCTTGTGTAATATAGTATTCTCCAGATTTTTCAATCTCGGATAAAAAATAGATTTTCTCTGGTTTCGGGTCAGTATCATTACTTATCGCAAAAGTAGAAAGCGATAAAAAATAGATTACTATCAATATATATTTCATGTTAAAATTATTTCAATTCCATTAAAAAAGTTCCTGCCAGCAGATGATTCGCAACCTTATACACAGCGACCTTTGAAACGTTCAAAATATTTTTAATTTTTTTCAGCTAATAGTACATCTTTCGGCTGTTAGTCTGTAAAAAAATTAAAAATATCTTTTGAAATATGAATTAAACCTATTTTAAAAAGCATGAATTAATAGTCGCAGGACGAACTGTTAATCGGTTTTTAATCTTTTCAACTCTAATGAAGTTATTTTAATCTTCGTTCAAATCATGATGGAAAATTACTTTTGACGTTTTGCCCAATACGAATTATACTCTTCAATAATATCTGGAATGTCAATAAATTGATACCCAGGCTTTCCAATTTTGTTAGCCAAATATGGAAAATCCTTAATTGCATTTTTTATTTGTGATTCTCCGTTGTATTGTGTATTTCTATAAATGGATATATAAATTTCTTTTTCTTTTCGTAGCACATAAATATCTGAATAGCTAGTATTAGATTGAAACTCTAACCTTCTAAGTATCTTCGGCGCTTTTCCATACATCTTTTTATTACTATTCATATCATATGAATAAGGCTGTTTAAAGACAATCTTTGGATCCATGTTCATCACTTTTAATTCATATAAAGCAACTTTTCCGCCAATAATCCTTTCCAAAAATTTGTGTGTATGGTCAGGTCTAGAACTGCCGTATTCTTTTAAATCTAAACCATCATAAAATATTCCTGCTTCACTGTTATTTATAAAAACAGTTGCTATACCTTTTGGATAAAGAATTAACTTTTTTCGATTTGGAAGATAGCCAGTGATTTTATGATAAGTATGTTCTAAAAAATAAAAATGGCTAGTATCATTCGTTTCTTTTGAAACGTAATAAGCGTCAAATGTGATTTCTTTAAATGCAGAATTAGCATAGTCAGATTTTTTTTGACCATCAAGGAGAGTTCCGTAATCCTTTAATTTGATTTTGAATGCTTTAATTGCCTTCCCATTTTCTTGATACTTTATAGCAGCTTTGTTGTTTGCAGTCAATTGAATATCAACAAAAATAGTAGAATCGTTTGGAAAGGTTAGATAGCCAGATTGGAACTTCTGACCAAAGGTTGCGCAATTCATTAATAATAAAAAGGCAAGGATAGGATATAGGAACTTCATGTTTATTGGTTTTTATAAAAGAGATGAAAACGTGTGATTTGCAAAGTTTTCAAAACTTGGTAAATCTAATTTGAAAGCATAACCAGTTGATTATCATTGCGATTTAGATTTACCAAGTCTGAATACCGATAATTATCGGTATCGCAAATCAGTTATTTATGACATATTCAACAATTCCATTACAACAATATGTAGTTTAAAGATTTTTGCAATGGCAAACAAAACTACCGCTATTAATAAGCGATGTACAATAATATTAGCTCTAGGATGCTGTAAAGCAAACCTAGCAGCTAACCAAGCACCAATACCTTGTCCAATCGCCAATAGGATTCCATAAATCCAATGTACTTGACCAGCGAATACGAAGATGGCAAACACAGGAATGATAAAGGCAAAAACGATGATTATTTTAATAATATTAGAATCCGTCAAGCTAAATTGAGCACGTAAAACCAATGCTGCAAGGAACATAATTCCCATTCCCATCTGGATAAATCCTGCGTACAAGCCAATACAAAAGAAAATCACAAAGCTAATTGGCGTATTAATATTAACATCCAAATTCGTTTCTCGAAGCCATCTTTTCGGTTTCACTAGAATGACAAAAAACATGACAATCATCATGTAACCAATAACGGTTTCCATGTCATCTGGATTAAATCGAGTAGCAGCATATGCACCAATCATCGCACCGATGAAAGTGAAAATGATTAAATACAAACTTTTTTTAGCTAAAAAATTAAGCTTTCCTGATTTTCTATAAGCCAATAAAGCTGTTCCACATTGCGTAATTGCGCCAATTCGGTTTGTTCCGTTTGCCACATTCGCATCTAATCCTAAAAACAACAATAACGATAAAGTTACTGCCGAACCACTGCCCGCAAGCGTATTAATAACGCCAGCCAATACGCCCGCCATGATAAGCAAAGGATAAAAATACCATGCAATTTCTCCCATTTTGATTGATTTCTGATTACTGTACCGTCGTCCCGATAGCTATTGGGATTAGTCGACAAGGAGATTGTAAAATAGCTTTAAAACGCCCTGAAAGGGCAAAAGCAATAGAATAGGGCAACGCCCTATTACAAGATTAAAACCATCTTCTAGCCCTGAAAGGGCGTAAGCCAAAATACACTATTTATGCTTACGCCCTTTCAGGGCTGAAATGATCTTTTTTCTCCGTAGGGCG
>CAZMEH010000085.1:0-2177 GCA_964564885.1 uncultured Saprospiraceae bacterium
ACAAATATTGTCAATAAACATCATGCATTGCTCTCTGCTAATAGTATTCACAATCTTTCTGTTATGATTATGGATGTTGAAACAGGCGATGTTTTATCTTATGTGGGTAATGTTTATGAACAAGAATCTGACGAACACGGACATGAAGTGGACATTATTACAGCTTCAAGAAGCTCCGGAAGTATATTGAAACCATTCTTATATGCCATGATGGTGAATGAAGGAAAGTTATTGCCAACGAATACGATTCCTGATATTCCAACTCAAATGAAAAACTATCGACCTCAAAACTTTCATGAAACATACGACGGAACGGTTCCTGCTCAACGTGCCTTAGCTCGTTCGCTGAATGTGCCTGCGGTTCGGATGTTACAAGATTATGGTTTAGAAAAATTTCATTTTAACCTCAAAAAAATTGGATTAACAACTATCAACAAATCACCCGATTATTATGGTTTGCCGTTGATACTTGGTGGAGCGGAAGTTAAACTTTGGGATTTGATGGGCGCATATTCGAGTATGGCGAGAACACTTTTGCATTATCAAAAATACAATGGACGTTACAATCCTAAAGATTTTCGATTGCCTAATTACCTAAAAACAAATACCTCTCCTACCCTATCCGACAAGGATTTACTTAAAGAACCGCCTGTCTTTTCTGCGGCTGCGATTTCAAAAACTTTTGAAGCGATGCTAGAAGTTGAACGACCAACGGAAGATGGCGCATGGGAAATTTTTGAAAGTCGTCGAATGATTGCTTGGAAAACAGGCACTAGTTTTGGCTTTCGGGATGCTTGGGCAATTGGCGTTTCTCCTAAATATGTCGTTGGTGTTTGGGCTGGAAATGCGGATGGAGAAGGTCGCCCAGGCTTAGTTGGTGTTCAGGCAGCTGCACCTGTTTTGTTTGATATTTTTAATAATATGGGACAATTTGGTTGGTTTAATAAACCCGCAGAAGAGTTAGTCCAAACTAAGGTTTGTACAAAGAGTGGCTATTTACCGACGGATTATTGCGAAGCTACCAAAACCGTTTCTATTCCTAAAGCTGGTCTCAATTCTAGTTCTTGTCCTTATCACAAAACTATTCATTTAGACGAAACAGGTAAGTTTAGAGTGCATAGTAATTGTGAATCTCCTTCAAAAATGAAGCACGTTTCTTGGTTTGTTTTACCGCCTGTCGAAGAGTTTTATTATAAAAATAATCATCCGAATTATAAATTGCTCCCGCCATATCGAGAAGATTGTCTCGCTAGTCTTCCAGATCGAGAGCAGCCTATGGAATTGATTTACCCAAAACGAATTGCTCAGATCTACGTTCCTGTTGATTTGAACGGAAAATTGAGTCCTACTGTTTTCAAAGTAGCTCACCGACAACCAGAAACAGCTATTTATTGGCATTTGGATAATGAGTATTTGGGTTCAACTACAACTTTTCATGAATTTGCATTAAATCCTAAAAAAGGAGAGCATACGCTTACTTTAGTTGATAAGGATGGACATCGCTTACAAGCTAAGTTTGAAATTATAGGAAAAGAATAATAGCTAGTGTAATAGGTAAATAGTTAACAAAACATGAAATTATCTGATTTTCAATTACTTGACTTTCAAAAAAATATTAATCGGTTATGATTTAAAGCATTAGAAAAACAAAAAAGCTACAAACATGAGTAAATACTCAATGCTTGTAGCTATATATAATATAATTATTATTTCTTATGGTTTTAAGTTGATACCCATTGACACAAATACACCATCCATATAACCAAAGGAATACTTAGCGTCTAAAAAAACACCAATTCTTTTGTTAATTGCATATCTAGAACCAACTCCTAAGTTTAGTCCTACTGACTTTAAATCATAGATTTGACTCATATTAACACCTACAAATGGATATAAATTATATTTCCCTTTATCAAGCGTAACATATCTTACATCAAAGTTTAAAGCCCACGGCGAATACCGTTGATTATCTGCTTCATCAAAAAAGTAATTAAAATCACCCGAAATTTCCACCTTGTTGTCTGAGAAAACGAAGCCATACATCACACCAATGCTGTTGTCAATAATAGATGCTACGTTACTGTATGCTACACCTGCATTAATTGAAACTTGCTGTGCTGACATATTAGCACTCATAAATGTTGTAAAGATTAATCCGAATATAATTTTTTTCATAA
>CAZMEH010000086.1:0-6734 GCA_964564885.1 uncultured Saprospiraceae bacterium
CCGTTTATACTTACACCGATAACAATAATTGCACAAATTCGGATACTGCCAATATTACTTTTGCTAATGGTACTATGAACTTTCCACAAGTAGCAAGAATTAATGAAGAAAGTGCCGCATATTGTCTTAGTGCAGACTCCATTTCCTTACCAAATAGTTATCCCACAGGAGGCTTTTGGACGTCTACTGAAAACTTCATTTCTTCAACAGATGGAACTATCAATCCTAATGCATTGGGTAACGGTATTTACACTTATACTTATAACTATGGAGAGGCTACTTGTGCGACAAGTGACGGTGTCATAATTACAGTCAACAATGATATTAATATAGAGCTTGGTAAAGACAGTTTTGAAATTTGCGAAACGGCTGACTTGGTTAATTTTGATAATCCAGCACCCGCAGGAGGAATTTGGACAGGTGCAGGTATTGGCTCAACTGGCGATAATATTTTCTATTTAGATACACTGAGCGTTCCTCATGCAGTCGGTCAATACGAAGCATACTACGTTTATTTATCTGGTTCTCAATGTGAGGTTACAGACACTGTCTATATCGACGTTGTTGTTGCGCCATCTATTTTACCCAAATTAACCTTAGCTCCATCTTTAGCTACTGACACACTTACACTTTGTGTTAGTACAGGAACGGATACTTTAAGTAACTTTTTTGATGTTACAGGTTCCTCTCCTAGCGTAACTTGGCGTTCGATAAATAGTACTATTGGATTAGAGGATGTCTTTTCTGGTATTATTAAAAATAATTCTCCAGGCTTTGGTACTTTTGAAATAACCGCTGATGGTAATAATTCTTGTATTGTAAAAGACACCGTTAGCGTACTTGTTACTTCCATTGATCAACCAAACCTATTTACATCTAATGTTGAAATATGTGAAGATGGTCCCTTTGATTTAAAACTAAATGAACCAATAGACGGTAGTATTTATATTTTTAATCGAATAGGTAATATTTACGTCCCTGGCAGCCTTGATGACTCACTTCAAATAGGAACGGTTAACGAGTTTTTGATAACTAATATTAGCAATGATACTTTCAATATTGAGAATGGTCAGCAATTTAGAGCAACTAAAATTGATAGTAAAGGCTGTATAGCTAACTCTAATATCGTTCAGTTAACGGTCAATCCATTGCCTGTATTCAGTTTAGAAATAGATTCGACACTTACCAATTTCAATCTTTGTGAAGGAAATACACAAGTTATCAAAACAGTTATTCCAGCAAATTCACCAAACTTCATTACTAACTATAATTTCTATACGGCATCAGGCTTTATTTCTGGTCAACAACCATTGCAGCCTGGTAATATAACTAGTTATGGTTCAAATAGCTTTATACAAGGAGATACAATTGTTACAGAGGTAGTCGACTCGGATGGTTGTAGAAGTATAAATAGAATTCATATAAATGTAGATTCATTACCTGATGTATCTCTTGCTGCATCAGACACAACAACCTGTGTTGATAATACAGTTACATTTACTGGAACTGTTACAAATCTAGTACCGACTAACTATCAATTTACCGTAAATGGCAACCCTAACCTTCCAGCAGGAAGTACTGTAAACAACAACACTTTAATTACTAATGGGTTAGGATTTGGTGACTTTGTAGAAGTTATTGCAACAAGTCAAAAAAGCTGTATTGACTCTGCTATCATTCAAATGACTGTAGATACATTCCCGTTAGCTACTATTTTATTTACACCATCAAACACACTACTTCTTAATCCATTACTAGATACAATGTGTCAAAATATTGCTAATCAACCGTTATTAAGAGCAACTATTTCTGGTTCAAATATTACAGACACTACTTGGTCATCAAGCACAGGTTCTGTTTACCTAAACCCAACTGGAGGTTACCAATTTGATACAGATGTATCTCCCGCAGGCAATCAGTTCGTAAGTATTAATTTAACAACTTTACATGGATGTAACGTCACTTATACGGATTCATTTTACCTTAAACCAAAACCTCCAGCGGCGTATGCAGGTGTTTTATTGACACCGACTTCTGCTAATCCGCTCAATCTACAGGATACACTTGTTGAGGTTTGTTCTGGTAGCGAATTAGATTTATTATTTGATAATGCTGTTCTTGGCAATAATATCAATATATACTGGGAAATAGTCAATGGTTCTCCAAACTCTGTTGGATTAGATGATAATGGTCCATTTCTAGGAGATAGTACGATGTTCTTACCCACATTCGTTTCTTCTAATTTCTTAACATATAATAATTTCTTTCAATTTTTCACAGAGGTGGACGGATGTATCAATAAAGACGAAGTTCTAAACTTAACACTTAAAGTATTCCCAGAACCTATCATTCAACAAATAGATGATCTTGAGTTCTGTTTAGGCGATTCCATTAAGTTGATTTCACTTGAAACACAAACACCTTCGTCTGATTTTCTAAACTGGCAAGTGTCAGATACTGTAATTTTGAATGCTCTTTCAGGAACTCAAACTATTCCAGCTCAAATTGCAACAGGATTACCCTCCGATTCTTTATTTGTAACATCTACCGTTCAGGTTTGGGGCTACATATATAGTACTGCCTGTGTTACAGATACTATGGAATTTGATATAAAATTAGTAGGTCCACCAGATGCTCCGATAATATACACACCAAATGGTATTGACTATTGTGCTAATGGAAGTGTCGTAATCGGAACAGTAAATGCCATGGGTAGTTACCTTTGGTTACGAAATGGGGCAGATACGCTTGGAAACACCTATCAGATTAATGTATCAACACCAGGCGATTATAGTGTATTTGCTCTAAATGAGGATTGTATATCGAATATTTCTGCTTCAACTACAATCAATCCATTAAGTGGCATCGCTATTGGTACAAATGTACTAGGCGAAAGTCTTCCTCCTTATTTTGAAAAATTTGAAAATGGAGCAGGAAATTGGTCCACCCAAACAGAACCGCTTTCGTCACCTTCAGACTGGGAGATTGCGCTTCCTGCTGGAGATGTAATTAATACGCAAAATAATAATAGTAAAGCATGGATAACCTCAGCAACAGGAACAGCGACAGGTGCGCACAGTGACAGGCAACAGTCTTGGGTAATTAGTCCCTGTTTTGATTTCACCTATTCTAATCAACCAATTATTGCATTTAAATACAAATCTAGTATGAAGCCTAATGTATCAGGTGCTGTTCTTCAATACAACCTTGGAACGGATGACACTTGGCAGACATTAGGACAAGATACACTTTCGTTATTAGGCGAAAACTGGTATGATGGTGAGAATATTTTCGCGAACCCTGGTGGTCAGAGTAATGGCTGGACGAATTCTACAAACGACTGGCAAATTGCTCGATATCCTCTTGACAGCTTAATCGGTGAAGATGCCATTAGATTCAGAGTCGCATTTGCCGCAGATGGTCTAAATAGTGAAAACAATGAAGGTTTTGCATTTGATGATGTTTGGATTGGAGAACGTTATAGACCAATTTTAGTGGAAAACTTCACTAAAAGTTCATTAACAACTGACAATCAAGAAATTTATGACCAACTGAATAGTGATACTAGTTTAATTGGTATTCAATATCATCTAGTAGACGCTAACGATCCTATTCATCAGTTCAATATTCCTGACAATAATTCTAGGAATCTATTTTATAATATTCAGCCGCTTAGTTCTTATTCAAGCGTGATTATTGATGGTGATAATAATTTAAGTTGGGATAATATAGACTATAATGTTCATCAACTAAAGCCAGCACCATTTAGAATGTCTCCGATTATTAAGGAAACACAAGGCAATAAAATCATCTTCCGAAGCAATATTACACTAAAGGATACGTCAGATATTTTACTTAAGACCAGCGATTGGGACGACATATCGTTAGCTATTAGTAATCAGGAAATGAGGGTTCATGGTGTAGTTATAGAAGATTCTGTTTATGTTGCAAATACGAATAGCTATGTAAGAAACGTCATGCGCAAAATGATACCTAACCAAGGTGGAGAAATCTTTAACCCTAATCAAACAGGTTATTGGTTTTCTTGGTCAGATAATCTTGTGACAACTTCTTCAGCTTTAAACACCGTTATTTTTGTTCAAAATATTATCACGAAAGAAGTCTACATGGTTCGTTCTGGTTCAACTCAGTTTGTTCCAACTAGAAATATTCCAAATGAGGATTACAATAATTTAACACTATTCCCTAATCCTGCTAGTCATTATTTTGAAGCAAGATTTGATGTTCCAATTAATGAGGACGCAACTTGGGAAATATATAGTATTGATGGGAGAGTCATTGATAATGGTTCTTTACCTAAAAATATAGAAGGCTTTAGATATCAAAGTAGTCATTTGCCAAGTGGCATTTACTTCTTATCTATCAAAACGCCTTCTTATCAAATAACGCCCAAGAAAATTGTAATTGTGAAATAACTATAACAAGGTTGAAAAAGCGGTTAACGTTTTGAAAACGTCAACCGCCTCTGGTTTACAATTCTCATATTTTAACATTCTAAAGATTTATCATGTCCAGACAAGTCATTTTTACGACAGCATTAGTAGAACGCACCGGTCAACTGGGTGACGTCATGGCATCCTTTTTAGAAGAACAGGTATCTGAAATTCAAATAAGACTGGAAACTCAATATCCTGAAGCAGCGGACAATACTGTTTGGAGAATCATCTCTACTTTTTCAACATTAGAAGGAACAAAAATTCCTCTAACGCTAAATGAGGTTGAAAACCGGTTAGATTTTGCCGCACCCGTGCTTACTTTTACTTTAAATAATTTAGAAAAAGCCCGTATTCTTAGACTTTCTGACAACATCTATGAGGTGGCACATGATACTTTGGCACTTCAAATTTCGGACAAACGAAGTGGTGAAGAAAAGCTACTCTTAGAGGTGGAAAAACTCATAGATGATAGATACTACGCCTATTTACAAACTAAGACATTACTTAGTCGAAAAGAGATTGATTATATATCTCCTTACCAATCAAGGCTAACGATTGATAAGGATAGGAAAAGGTTTATAGAAAAGAGTCAGTGGGTAGCGAGGCGTAAAATTCTCGTTTTATTAGCTTCTATTATTGGAGCTTTTGTTATTCTAGCAGGTTTTTCTTTTTATTCTTATCAGCAAAAATTAGAGGCAGACGTGCAACGTCAAGGAGCTGTAGATCAAACCAGAATAGCCGATGCTGAACGTGAAAAAGCTGTAGTTCTTAAGGATGAAGCTAACCTAGAGCGTAAGAAGGCAATAGAACAAACTGAGATAGCACAATATGAACGTGAAAAGGCAATAAAACAAACCAAAATAGCTGACCAAAGTGCCCGAGAAGCTAAACGACAGCAAACTATCGCTGAACAGGAAAAGGAAAAGGCATTAGTTAGTGAGAAAAAGGCGAAAGATGCTAAGATAGAGGCTGATAATAGTACCGTTAAGGCAAAAGCTCAAGAAATACTTGCTAATCAAGCAAAGGATAGAGCACTTAAAAGCCAAAAGTTAGCTATTGACGCAAAGGATAGAGCGGTATTAAGTGAAAAAGAAACTCAGAAATTACAAAAAAAGTCCTTAGCCATTGCCTTAGCTTCTAAGTCCTCTAAACTAAGGTATAACACTAGAATGAAAGCCTTGTTGGCTAAAGAATCGTATAGCTTGCAGCGGTCAACAGATAATTCACTAGTGCAACCCGAGATTTACACCGCTCTTTTCAATGCTGTTGAAGAGGTTCGAGGAGATGGTTTCGACGAGCTTAGAAGTTATCATCAAGGAGCCGTTCGTTCTATTCAAACCTCAAATAATGGAAAGCACCTTTACACGACAGGTAGTGATGGAAAATTGATTAAATGGAGTTTGAATAATAAAAATCGGATTGGAGTACCTACAAAAAGTCATAAATCCATTACAACTAATAATGGTGTAGAAATGATTGTTAGTTTAAGTCCAGATGGAAAATGGCTAGTTTTGGCGGGTAAAACTAAAAAAGTTGAATTAATAAACTTGGAAAATAACCGTTCTAAATTTCTGAGTATTAGTGAAAAGAACAGCATTTATGATATTCAATTTCTGCCAAATAGTTCTGGTTTCTTAGCTCTAAGTAGCAATAGAACTGTTCAAAAGTATAATATTGAGACTAAAAAAGTAGAACTTATACATTCCTTCGTTCAGTCTGCTGAAAAAATTGCCATACATCCAGAAGGGAAATACCTCGTAATCGGAGGTAAGAAAGGATTACTCCGATTGATTAATCTTCAAAATAAGACCGTTACAAAAAATTATAATGCAGGTCGAGCAATCACCGCATTACAATTTGATCCAAGTACTAAACACTTGTTTATTGGGCTTTCTGACGGTGAAGTCTTACTCATAAAATCTCAACAAGGTTCATATTCCGACACGGTGAAGAAAAGGAAGGCACATGGGCGACAAATTACCGATTTTGATTTCTTTCAAATCGGAAGTAACCGAAATGAAAATTATCTCTCAATTTCCAGTAATGACGGAACAGCAACTATGTGGAGACTTAACCAGTTTGAAGTAGAACTATATGAGCCGTTTGTTTTTGAAGACGACAAAAGCTGGGCAATGTCCGTCGAGTTTATTAATGATGGCAAACAATTAGCCGTAGGTTATCGTGACGGTACTATCAAATTTTGGACATTATCCATTAGACAACTTGGGAAAGAGTTATGTAGACTTCTTAAAAGGGAAGATTTTCCTCCTTTAACAG
>CAZMEH010000087.1:0-2815 GCA_964564885.1 uncultured Saprospiraceae bacterium
ATACAATGATTTCTAAAAAAATAAACTATAAATTGATTTCTGACAATGAGCCTGTCTGTCGATAGGCAGGCAAAGCGAATGCTCTGACAGCAAAGCGGTCTGACTTCTGACTTCTAAACTCAAAAAGCAAATGTATTTTTAAACTCATGTAATTCATCCATGATGCTTTTATCAGGTAACGGAATGTAATCAGTGATTTTTGCAGGCAAATGAAGCGTTAAATCCCTCATTTGCATGTTGAAATTCACGGAGATAGATTCTAAACCTGGATAAAGTATTTTAACAAAATCAGCTATTTCATTAATAGAGAAATTATATTCAGCAACATTATAAACACCGCTAGGTATATCTTTTTGCGTTAATTCTTTAATGATATAAGCTAGTTTCTCCACATGAATGAACGGTCTTTTTTGTTCGCCTGTTCCTTGAATGGTAATTTTTCCATTGAAATTTGCATTGAACATAAAACGATTGACTACCGCTTCTAAGCGCATACTAGGATTATAACCATAAACATTTCCAGAGCGTAAAATATGAACTTTCATTTTAGATTGTAATCGCTGAACTTGTCGTTCTCCATCGTATTTTGAAATACCGTAAAACTTAATTGGATGAGGAATATATTCTTCCTCGGCATTATTTACAGGACTTCCGTAAACCGATGCGCTACTCAAATAAATGAAGTGTTTTACATTCGCTTCTTCTGCTGCTTGCGCTACTTGTGCGCTGCCCCAATGATTGATTTGGTCAAAAAAGTGTGCGTCATGATCCGCAAAAGGCGTGGTAACATGGGCTGCTAAGTGAACTACAATATCAATACCTTCCATCACTTTTTCAAGGCGACGACCATCTAAAATATCCGCTTTAACGAATTCAACAGGTTTTTCTTTGAATGGCTGATTTAAGAAAACCGCATAATTTTTTCTAAATAAATTATCGTAAACTACGATTTTGTTGATATTATTATAAGAATGTATCAACGTATTGAGAAGCGAATAGCCGATATATCCAGCACCGCCAGTGATTAGTATATTCATTTTAATGTTTGATTGTGAAAGAGTGCGAATGTGAAATTGCATGAAACGTAACGGAGAATATATATTCTCCGTTACGTTTGACAAAATCAGATATTCATCTTACTTAACTAATTCGGTATGCAAACCGCATTCGGTTTTTTTCATGCCAGACCAACGACCGCCTCGACCATCTGCACCGAGTTTTCTAGTACAAGGACCACAGCCAATACTGAAATAACCAAGTTTTTCTAAAGGATGTTCTGGTAAATTATATTTTGTCCGATAGTCGTAAATCATCTTACTATTCCATTCTAGCATCGGATGAAAACGAGTTGTACCGTGAGGACCAGGAACTTCAAAGTTGAAATTCTTACGAACAGAACTCTGGTCTTTTCTCACACCTGTAATCCAAATATCGTATTCTACCAACATGACTTCCATCGGTAAAGTCTTATTCAAATAACAACAATAATCTGGGTCACTAGCGAAAAGGAGTTTATTATTAGCATCACGTTGCGCTAATTTAGTCATAGATGATTTCAGATTGACGACCTTTAAACCTAGTTGATCAGCGACTTCATCACGAAATGAAAGCGTTTCTGGAAAGTGAAAACCTGTATCTAAAAAAGCAACAGGAATTTCTGGGTTAACTTGGCTAATCATATGAAGCATAGGAATACTGTGCGTCTGAAAGGAAGAAGAAGCAAATACTTTTAGTCCTTTCTTTTCGTACTCATTCAGCTTTTGTTCTACGTATTTAATTTGTGTTTCCATGTAATATTTTATTTTTTCAAAAACTGATGCTACAAGAATTCTTGTGAATAAAGACTAATACATTACTATTATTTTTTCATCAATAACAGTATTCTATTGATTCTGATTGCAAGAATACATACATTTTTTATAATTGTGATAATAATCACATAAAATGTTTGAATATTTGGATATTTGGAAAAATAGACGATTCGTTAATTCGACTCGTAATTTTATTACTTAGTATAATGACAAATGAGGAAAAATAATTTTCCACTATTCTTGCAACATTCAATTATTTTAGTTGTCTTTTAGACGTTCCTAAGAGAAGTAAATACTTTTTTCTATACGATTTCGTATAGAAAAATAGTTACTCTATAAATATTAATCTTTCTTCATGTAACCATTTTGTGAAGAAGGATTATTTATTAAAACCATATTAATCAATAACACTTTAAACAACTAGAGTTTATGAAAAATTCAATCACGTCTATTAGTTTCCTCATTGCGGTAATGGTATTTTGTTTTACATTGCCTGCTAATGCAAAAATGGATATGCCGAATGAAATTCAAGAAAGTTCATTGGAGCAAATAGATAAGTCAATGACTTTAAAAGATAAAATTGCAAAAAAAGTATTGACGAAGCGAATAAAAAAAATGCAGAAAAAATCTAAAATATTTAAGAGCAATGTTAGTAATGACGAATTGCTTCGCTGGATATTAATTGGTGTTGCCGTTATAGTAGGTATTTTATTAATTTCTCTCTTAGGAGGTTTACTTGGTAATCTTCTAGGACTACTACTATTAGTTCTTGTAGTGGTATTACTACTTAATTTACTTGGAATTATGTAAGTGAAAATTAAAAGATATTAAAAAATGAGAAGCATTCCTAAGAGTGTTTCTCATTTTTATGTGCCGACCGATTTAGCTGTCGCTCCTCTCAAAATAAAAGAGTTCTGATTAAATTTATTAATCAGAACTCTTTTATTTTGAGAGGGGCGACAGCTAAATCGGTCAGTACATAAAAATGAGAAACACTCTTAGGA
>CAZMEH010000088.1:0-4960 GCA_964564885.1 uncultured Saprospiraceae bacterium
ATAAGAATCCCAAATTTTACTTTATTGTTAAATTTATTTAAAATGATATTTTTTTGTCAAAAATAATTTGTGTTTCAATTTTTTTCATCAATTATATTTTCCCATATAGAGATGATATAAAGCTAAAACGCCCTAGTTGGGCTTCAATTATTAGGGTTGTTTTAAACGAATGATCTTCCCGTATGCAACTCCTGATTCTATTACTTTTGAAACAAAAGAGGAAAAATAATTTCAATAAGGAATGAGTTATAAATAAATTTACATTCTCTGCCAAAGTGTTTTTTGCCTCATAAGGCTTGACCGAATAAAGAGTATTATGGTGCACCTTATTTATATTTTCTAGTTGATTTGTCGGATATTGTAATGGGTATTTATTTTAGTAGTGACAGTTTAATTGTTCAAAAATTGATTATTTGCAAATAGCAGACTATTAGAACAATTTGAATGTTAAATATCTTTTAATATCTTTTAATATCGCTTAAATTTAGATCTAAATTTAAGGATATTTTGTAATTTGCGAGGGAAGTATATTATAACGCTCTCTCTCATATACAAAAGTTCTTTAAAGAACTTTACGATATAGGTAAACATATAAAATGAATTGTTTTAAAATTATTTTCACTACGATTATTCTTTTTTCTGTCTCTTTAATTTCTGCACAAGAATACTTATTTGATACAGAAGAATTCACGACTAAAGATGGTTTATCCAATATTTTTACCTCTGCAACCTACCAAGATAAGCAAGGCTTTCTCTGGGTTAGTACAGCTTATGGACTTAATCGCTACGATGGTTATCAATTCAAACTGATTAAAAGGGGCGAAACAAAAATTGATAAGAATCACTTGATGTATCAAATCACAGGAGGTGATAATAATAACCTTTGGTTATTTTATAATAAAGATGGTCCAAAGTATATCGAGGTATTAGATACAAAGACAGAAAAAACCTACGATTTTAAGACATACTATAAACATTCCTTGCCTTTTGAGATTAATAATGTTGCAGAATTATCTGTACATGATGTTAAAAATAGACCTTGGATTGTTACTGAAAAAGGAGAATTGTATTTATTTGAAAATCAACGATTTATAAAAGTATTTCAGACTGATGATAATCAAAATATTTCCGCTGTCTCAATTGATGAGAATGATAATGTATTCATTGGTACTGAAAAGCAACTCATTCAAACTGATTTTAAAGGAAAAATCAAATCTTCTATATATTTTGAACATCTAGTTAAAAATGTTTGGATAGATGAAGGAAAAGTATGGATAGAAACGAGAACAAGAAAACAGAAAAATCAAAGAGTAACGCTGTGGGAAAAATCAATAACTAAAGACAGTATAAAAGAGTTTTATGGTTTTAATGTTACAAAATTTAAAGCGCCTAATTCTATTCTAATTTATCCTATCGATAAACATTTTCTAATTATTGGAAATGAGGAAATTTTTATTATAAACCGTCAAAAAGAAAAAGTTAAGGACTTAAGTAAGCTACTTTATAAAACCATTTTTATTGTACCGTTTAATATTTCTTATAATCAAAATATACTTTGGATTGGTCTAGGTTCAGGACTTGTCAAAATACAACAGCATCCTCAAAAAATAAAAGTTGTACATCGTTACACCGAGCAACCGTCAGATTGTAGAGGGATTACAGAAGATGAATTGGGAAATATTTATTTCAATAACATTGGAGGTTATAAATATGATCCCAAATCAAATAGCATTAATGTTTTTCGAGAAAAGCAAGGTGCTTTTTCTTTATATTACTATGATAATATCGTCCATTCAGGGATTTACAATCTAAAGTATTTAAGCTTACTGACGGATTTAAAATCAAAAACGACTCGTCATGTATCTAATGTTAATGACGAGAACGCTATATCAGTTATTGAGACGAATCAAAAAGGTGAATTACTAGTTGGTACACAAAAGGGATTGAGTTTTTTTAATTTTAAATCCTTAGAAAACCGTTCATTTTTAAAATATAATGAATTTAATATTTTAAAAAATACTTCGGTAAATACCATGAAGCGACAAGGTGACACCACATGGCTAGCGACAAATGAAGGTATTTTTTTAATGACAGACGGAGCAGGGATACTTCGACACTTTTCAGAAGAAACAGGAGATTTACCATTTGATTATATTCAGCATTTTTATATTGATGAAGTAGGTGTTTTTTGGCTGGCAACCAAAGGCGGTGGCTTAATTCGGTGGCAGCCAAGTTTGAATAAGAACAAACGTTCTACATTCAAACAGTTTACGATTAATGAAGGTCTATCACATAATTATTTATATTCCGTTTATGGAGATGATTATAATAACCTTTGGATATCAAGCGACTATGGTATAATGAAGTTTGATAAAGAAACGAAGCAAATACAGACTTTCACAACGAATGACGGCTTATTACACAATGAATTTAACTTCACTGCTCACTATCAAGCAAAAAATGGTACGCTTTATTTTGGTGGTTTAGGTGGCTTAATTGCACTTCATCCGAAGGATTTTAAAACTAAAGTAGTTAATCGAACGCCTTTAGCGTTAACGAGTTTTTTGGTTTTAGAAAATGATAATGAAGCGTTTACAGACAAAACACTACTCGTTCGACAAAGTAAAAGTATTGCTTTACGCTCATCAGATAAATTAGTAGAACTACGATTTTCATTACTGAATTTTGCAAAAAAAGAATATCAAACATACGCTTACAAAATTGAAGGTTATACCAATAATTGGAATTATAGTAATGAAAATTTTATCCGAATAACTAATTTGCCTTATGGAACATATCAACTTAAAATAAAAGGCAAAACAGGAAGTGAATCATGGTCAACAAATGAATTAAAACTGACCATTAAGGTCTTAAAACCATTCTATTTACAATGGTGGTTTATTACTTCGGTTATTGCTGCCGTTTTAGGATTGATTTTTTGGATAGGGAAACAGCGGATTCAACGTTTAGAAACAGAGAAAGAAAAACTGGAACTCGAAGTCAAAAAAAGAACGACAAAAATCGAAACAGATAAGTTTATTATTGAACAACAATCCAAAGACTTGAAGGCTTTAGATGTTGCTAAATCTAAATTCTTCTCTAATATCACGCACGAATTTCGCACACCTTTAACTTTAATACTTGGACCTGTTCAACAACTACAAAAAGAGCCATTTACTAAAAAAATTACTCAAATCTATTTAAATAATATTGAAAATAATGCGTACAATTTATTAGGTTTAGTCAATCAATTGTTGGATTTATCCAAATTGGAGGTTGGTAAAATGCCGCTTGAATTGGTAGAATATGATATTGTTGATTTCACGAAAGAACTTATCAACGAATTGAAATTTTTGGCAGCATCTAAAGTTCAACAAATTCATTTCCAATCTAATCATACTTCATGGATAACAATATTTGATAAAGACAAATGGCGTAAGATTGTGTCTAATTTACTGTCTAATGCTATAAAGTTTACACCTCTTAATGGACAAATTACGATTGAACTAAATGAAGAGAAACAAGGCAAACATTCTAACATTATTTTAACAATAAAGGATAATGGAATTGGTATAACTAAAGAAGGACAGCAATATATTTTTGACCGCTTCCATCAAGTAGATAATTCTAGTACTCGACTTCAAGAAGGTACAGGTATTGGTTTG
Source organism: uncultured Saprospiraceae bacterium (assembly GCA_964564885.1). GTDB lineage: Bacteria > Bacteroidota > Bacteroidia > Chitinophagales > Saprospiraceae > CAKZLL01. Next base: position 3,666 of record CAZMEH010000088.1, read on the forward strand.
GCACTGGTCAAGGAATTGGTAGAATTACAAAATGGGCAAGTATCTATAAAAAGTGAATTAGGTGTTGGAACTGTATTTAGGGTAAGTATATCAACTCTATCACAAAAAAAAAATAATACTAAAATCACGAGCCTTACACCATCCGTTTCAATAGTTTCTCCAAAAATACTAAACGAAATGCCATCTGTTTTTAAAAATGAAAATGCGTTAAAACTACTTATAGTTGAAGATAACGCTGAAATGCGAGCTCACATAAAATCGTGTTTACCTGAACATCATTTTGAAATTATGGAAGCGGAGAATGGACAAATTGGTATAGAAAAAGCGATTCAATATGTTCCCGATTTGATTGTTTCTGACGTGATGATGCCTTACAAAGACGGGTTTGAAGTCACTAAGGAAATACGTCAAAATATGATTACCTCCCATATTCCAATTATTTTATTAACGGCAAAGTCTTCTTTAGAAAATCGTCTGGTAGGGATCAAAAGAGGAGCTGATATCTATTTGACGAAGCCGTTTAGTGCGGAAGAACTGGTGCTTCGTATTTATAAACTCATTGAACTAAGGAAGTTGTTACAGCAAAGGTACGCCAAAACCTCGGTAGCGGAAGACAATACAACGGAGCATTTAACTATTGAGATAGAAGATGAATTCATTACTTCATTCAAATCTTATATTCTCAATCATATAAGTGATGAAAACTTAAATAGTGATGCTTTAGCTAAAATTTTCTTTATGAGTCGAATGCAGTTACATCGAAAAATGAAAGCATTAACTGATCAAAGTACGGCGGAATATGTCAGAATACTACGCTTAGAAACCGCTTTGAACTTATTAAAAACAGGGAAATTATCTATCTCTCAAATTGCTCATCAAACAGGCTTTTCCACTCCAAGTCATTTCTCCCGTTCTTTTAAAAAGCATTATCAGAAATCACCTTCTGAGATTTGATTATTGCTTGATTTTTTTATAGAAAAATATGCTCAATCATAAGAATGGATAAAGTGTGATTAATCATGTTTTATCCATTTTTTATTTCCATTTTTTATAAATTGTCAAGTCGATGTTACATATGTGAAACTCCCTTTCCTTTTAATTTAGATTTATTTGTACCATCATTCAACGACACTTTATTACAATGTGATTAAGGATTTGTTGGAAAACCTTTCTATATAAGAAATTATAAGAAATAAGGATAAAAGTAGCCGCCTCGATTGATTTTTAAAATGAATTAATTACGAGGTGGCTTACTTTAAAAATTCATTTTAAAAATCAAAATGTTATGAAACCAC
>CAZMEH010000089.1:0-2355 GCA_964564885.1 uncultured Saprospiraceae bacterium
TTGACAAAAAAAGAATAATTCAAAACTAACGATAAAATGCATTATATTTATCATTATATGAAGTATTTAAATACCAGGCAAATTTAATACAAATCGGCTACTTCAATCACTAATTGTTGATTGTAGCCTAATATCTCATATCATATATTAACACTATCTAAAATGGGTGATTTACTAACGAAACAAGTTGAAAAACTAAAAACACAAGCTAAAGTATCCTATCTTTTAGCCGGATCAGGATTAGCTATTGCGCTAATTTTTGGTATTTTATGGCTTTCTTCTGGTTCAAAAAGTCTTGACCAAAAGCCAAATAGTCCAATTACTAAGGCAATCTTAGATACCATTGATTATAAGAGTCAAATAACAGATTTAGATGTAAAACAAGAAAGCTACATTAAGACAATTGATAGTTTAAAAACAGCTTTATTATCTTTGACTGATACCGTTGCGGTATTAAAAATAAATCAACAAATATTAGCGTCTGCTACTATTAGCGAAGATTATGTTGATCAAATGCTAGAAAATGCAAAAAAGTTTTCTAGCACTGATTGTAATAAATCGTTGGCTTTTCTTTATGCTGCAAAAAAAGTAGCTAATATGGAAAAACGTGTTGGACCTAATATTGATGCAATACAAATAATGATTAAAAAATGCGAAGCGAGTATTTTTGGAGAAAATCCTTCGGCTTCTACCGAATAGAATCACCTTTATACTCAATAGTTCTTAAACAAGTTCTTTATTCAGAAAGAGATTTAAACAATTCAACGTTTAAATCTCTTTTTTTATGTCTTAGCTTTCAAAAGTAAAAGAACCTTTTTATATTGCCTTCATGGACGCAACTCAAATTAAGTGGTATTCTATTTTAGCTTCGTTTTTTATCGTTTTAATAGAGTCAATCATCATTGTATTGATAGGGCAGATTGCTTACGAAATTGATTGGAATTTATTAGTCTTTCCCTATTTTGATATTTATGTTCCAATATTGCTTCTCGTTAATATTAGAACAAGTAAAAAATTGGGTGATAGAATTATTTATGACCAATTACCTGCTTTCAAAGTAGCTCGGCATTCCATCACTAACACCATTATTTTTAGTCACCTCATATCAATTAATTTATTTTGCCTTTATCTTATCATGACCGACTCGACAACAGAAAAAGGTTTTGAAAGTATTGGAGTTATCTTCTTAGGTTTTTTAGTAGTTAATGCAATTAGTTTTATTGTTATTTGCCTTGTCTCTATTATTCCTAATCAGTTATCTGGATATATTTTAGCGAAAATCATAAAGGGATTCAGATCTTGAATTTTAAATAACTTCATTTTTTCGCCTTTCGTTAAATTTTTTTTTGTACAAAACTGTTAATACTTTAGCAACTATTTTTGTTCAATATAAATGATTCAATTTATCGGTTCTTTGAAAAATCCCGTGGAAAAACGCTAAATACAAATTTTAGCTCAATTCTAGTTACGGAATAGGCAGGCTGCTCACTTCGTAACTATTTTATGATTTTTATAAAAATTATCGAAAATTACGGAATTTTTCAAGGAACCAATTTATCTAACTACAAATTATATCATAAATGAAATATTGTTTTTCTATACTAATTTTCATAACCTTTTTTACAAATATCGTTTTTGCTCAGGATTGGGCAAATCAGCTTGGCAGTACTAGTATTGATCAATCAACAGGTATCGCTGTAGACGCTGTTGGAAACAGTTATGTGACTGGTTTTTTCTCAAATAGTATCAATCTCGACAACGGAAACCTCATTTCAAGCGCAGGAGGCAAAGATATTTTTATTGCCAAATACGATGGAAGCGGTCAATTAGAATGGGCAAAAGGCATTGGTGGAAGCGGTGATGATGAAGGAAAAGATATTGCGGTTGACAATAGCGGCAATATTTATCTATTAGGAAACTTTTCAAGTGTTGTAGATTTTGATCCTTCTATCAATATTGCGCTAAAAATTTCACAAGGTGCTAGTGATGTTTTTATGGCTAAATTTAATAATGATGGAACATTGGCGCAAGTTGACGCTATAGCTGGTACGGGCAATGATTTGGCAGAGAATATAGAACTAGATCAAAATGGAAATTTCTATATTTCAGGTTCTTTTGACGGCAATTTAGACTTTACTGCTACTTTATCTACCGACAATTTAACAGCGACACTCAATACGACAGCCGCATTTTTTGCAAAATATAATGCTTCAAATGCTTTTGTTTGGTCAAAAAAAATAGAAAGTCCTGTCCTTATTACTTTAACGGATCTCGACGTTGCTAATAGCAAAGTCTACTTATCTGGTTATTATAGAGACACGACCGATTTTAATCCAGGTAGCGGTATTTATAACT
>CAZMEH010000090.1:0-3411 GCA_964564885.1 uncultured Saprospiraceae bacterium
CCTTTGTCGGCAGACAGGTTTCAATGTAAAAATGTATAGTACTATGATACTTTTAAGACTAAAACCGTTATTTTCGCATTTTTTAAAATGAAATCATTAGAATCTTGATGATAAAATCAAAATTTAAAACAATAAAAAAACCTATGAAAAAACTAATATTACTATTTGTTTTTGGAGGAATAATACTTTTTAATACTAGCTGTTTGAACTTAACTAATGAGCTAAACAGAGTAGAGCAAGCCGAAGGATTGATTCCTATTTACTTTGCAGGTGACAATATTGATCAGATTCAATCACTTCCTGTACAGCCTATTGAAAAATTGGGTAAGATCTACTTTAAAGCACCTTATATTTTCATGAATGAAAGCCTCAAAGGTATTCACGTAGTTGATAATTCTGATCCTACGAATCCGCAAAAAGTTGCTTTTATTGAAATTCCAGGTAATCAAGATATTTCTATAAAAGGTGATAGAATGTACGTTGATAACTTTAAAGATCTAGTTGTTTTGGACATCACGGACATTTATAATGTTAGCGAAGTGAGTCGAGTGACGGGTTTATATGAGTTTGGCGATGGTGATTATCCAGAAAGTTATAGTGGATATTTTGAATGTGTAGATGAAAACAAAGGTCAAGTCATTGGCTGGGCAACTGCAACTATTAATAATCCAAAATGCTGGAGATAGTTTTTTAATTAGGAATTAGGAGTTACGAATGCTTCTTGTTACTTTAAATTCCATTATCCGTTTTTCATAAAAGTAGAAATTTATTCAAATGAAATTATATAAATATTTAACAATAGCAGCACTATGTGTTTTGATTTTTGCTCAAATAGGCTGTTCAGATTATAGCTCAATAGAATCATCAGCGGTAGACAGTGGGCAAGGCGGTTCATTGGCTCGATTTACAGTCGTTGGCGATTATTTGTATGTTGTTGACATCAATAGTCTTAGTCAATACAATGTTTCAAATCCCGACGAAATGGTATTTGTTCAAGATATTAGGATTGAAAATGGCGTAGAAACCGTTTTTCCAAGAGGTAACCATTTGTTTATTGGAACTCAAAATGGGATGTATATTTATGAAATGACCAGTGATGGTAATTTAAGTTATGTTTCTGATTACCGACATATTGTTAGTTGTGATCCTGTTGTAGCTAATGACAATTTTGCATTTGTAACGCTTCGATCTGGCGATCCTTGCCGACAAGGTTTTGTTAACGAATTACAGATTATTGACCTTGATGATCTGACACTTCCTGAGCAAGTTAAGACTTACAATATGGATTTTCCGAAAGGTCTTGGGATTGATAATAATACGCTTTTTGTGTGTGATGGCGATAATCTAAAGGTCTTTGATGCTACAGATCCATTAAATCTTACCTCTATTATACAAATAGATGATATCAAACCAAACGACGTTATTTTGCTTGGAGATTTGGCTTTAGTTATTAGTCCTAACACGTTGTATCAATATGATTATACTGACGTAAATAACATCTTTAAAGTCTCAGAATTGGGTATTCAATAATATTTTGTAATCTGTTAATGTAAAAGTATTAGAATAATAAAGTACATACAAGCCATTAGTAAATATCGCTTTTTTATAGCGAAAAAATAGCACTAATCTATTTTTATACTAATATTTTTTACATTAAATTCAATGATTCTTAAAATATATTTTTATATGTAGAAGTAATAATTTATTTTTGCATTCGCTTTCAGTTAAGGCTAGATATTTTAAGCCTGATATTTGATAGAAGTTTTTGAAAAAAAAAGATATAAAAGTCATGCAAACGATAGCAATAGAAGGAACATTGAGGTCAGAATTTACTAAGAGTTCTGTTAAAGATATTAGAAAGGAGAATGGTGTACCATGCGTTATGTATGGTGGAGAGCAGGTTGTTCACTTCCACGCTCATCATAATACTTTTACGAAGTTAGTTTATACGCCAGATTTCAAAGTAGTAGACATCACTGTCGGAGGAACTACTCGTCGTGCGGTTATGAAAGGTATACAGTTTCACCCAGTAACGGATAAAATCATGCATGTTGATTTTATTGAATTAGTTACAGGTAAATTAATCAAAACTCAACTTCCTATCAAACTTGTTGGTATTGCTCCTGGTGTAAAAACTGGTGGTAAGTTACTTCAAAAGATGCGTAGAGTTAATGTAATGACAACTCCAGAATCGTTAGTTGATAGTTTAACAGTTGATGTGTCTTCATTAGAATTAGGTAAATCAGTTCGTGTTAAAGATATTAACACTTCGGAAGGAATTGTTGTTACAACTGATCCTGCAACTCCAGTTGCTTCAGTTGAAATTCCACGTGCTTTACGTTCTGCTTTGGACGATGAAGAAGGAGAAGGAGAAGAAGGAGCGGAAACAGCAGCAGCATAAGTTTAGCTTTTTGTTTTTATAGGAAGAGGCGCATCTTAAGATGCGCCTCTTTCGTCGTTTTAGTAAACTGCTTGAAAGTAATGGACAGTTGACAACGGAAGAAACATTAATTACCGTCATAAATTCCATATTGAACAACTTGCCCCGACCTGTCCCGCTTGCCTCGAGACCTCGGGATTGAAAATTAGTCTATGTTTTGGTTAAAAAAAATTACAACATTGTTTAACGCTTCGCCCATAGTCGATGAAGCCTTGAATTATCCTGATGATATGAAATATTTAATTGTTGGTTTAGGAAATATTGGCGCAGAATATCATAATACTCGCCACAATATCGGATTCGATGTGCTTGATGCGTTAGCAAAGAAATGTAAAGTCGAATTCAAAACAGAGAAACTGGGTGATGTTGCAGAGTTCAAATTTAAAGGAAGGCTATTCATTTTATTAAAGCCATCTACTTATATGAACCTAAGCGGTAAAGCTGTCAATTATTGGATGCAAAAGAAAAAGGTTAACCAAGAAAATTTACTAGTCATTGTTGATGATTTGAATATTTCTTTTGGTAAAACTCGCCTACGTGGAAAAGGTAGCGATGGCGGACACAATGGAATTAAAGACATTAATCAAATGATTGGTAGCAAATACGCTAGATTGCGTTTTGGTATTGGAGATGAATTTAGCACCGGAAAGCAAATTGATTTTGTTCTTGGCAAATGGTCAGATGAAGAACAAGAACAGCTAGCAGAAGTTATCGAAAAGTCAACCGAAGCCATAAAGAGTTTTGGTGCAATTGGCTTAGCTCAAACGATGAATAGCTTTAATTAGAAAAGAAGTCAGAAGTGAGACCGTTCTTGCTCACTGAGAGATCGCTTCGCTGTCAGATTAGGAACGTGCAAAGAATTATAGTTCCAGTAGGCAGTAAGGCAGTAAATAGAACTTATGCCAAACATTAAAATGGGCAGACGACTTGAAGTCGTCTGCCCATTTTATAAAAATCTGACAGCAAAGCGA
>CAZMEH010000091.1:0-3190 GCA_964564885.1 uncultured Saprospiraceae bacterium
TAAATGTTGCAGGTTCTATTACTCCTTTTGGTGCAGCTGAATATTATGTATTATATGAATATATCACAGATGAAATCAAAGTAACCTATCCTAATGGTGGCGAAGGTCTTGATCCAAGTCGCACCGCTCGTATTCACTGGGATGCTTCTGGTGATACAATTACAAACTCTTTCGCATTACACTATTCTACAAACAATGGTACTTCTTGGAACTTGATTACTAGTTCAATTTCAGGCGCTGCTCGTCTATATGACTGGAACGTACCTGCTTCTGTTACAGATAACGCAACGGTTAGAGTTACAAGAGGTTCAGTCAGCGACCAATCTGATACAACATTTTCAATAATAGGAACTCCAACAAACATATCTGTTGATACTGTTTGTGCCAATGGTTTTACGGTTTCTTGGAATGCGGTCACTGGGGCAACTGCTTATGATGTGATGGTATTAGGTGATAAATATATGGATTCTACCGTTACTTCAACAACGACTTCTGCTACTTTCCCTAGTAGTCCATTCGATGAGCAATGGATTTCTGTTAGAGCTAAAGTAAATGGTGGAACAGGTACTCGTGCAAATGCGATTTATTATGCTGGTGGTTTGTTTAATTGTTTAATAGATGATGAATTGTCATTGTCTTTACTCTCTCCAAATGATACTTATAATGGCTGTATAGAAGATTCTTCTGTTATTATTCAAGTATTTAATAATGGTTTAAATACACAAGCAAACATTCCTGTTAGCTATCAATTGGATAATAATACAATTGTAACAGAAACAATCGCAGGGCCGTTAACTTTTGGTCAAAACATTATTCATACATTCAATACACTATTACCAATTAATACTGGTGTTCAATATGATTTGAAAGCATGGACAAATATAGTTGCTGACCCGTTCTATCAAAACGACACAGCAGGTGCCACACTTGAGTTTACTGCTGCTATTTCTGTTCCATACTTTGACAATTTTCAGTCATATGGTACTTGTGGTACTGCTACTAACTGTAGTGATGAAGTTTGTATTTTAAATGCTTCAGGTATCGGTTGGTCAAACCGTGAAAATAATGTTGATGATAATATTGACTGGAGAGTAGATGCTGGTGGTACACCTTCTTCTGGTACAGGGCCTGCGGTTGATCATACTCTTGGCAATTCTGTCGGTAAATATTTATACTTGGAAGGATCTCAATGTTATACTCAAACAGCAGAACTAATCAGTCCTTGTATTGATTTGGTTGGTGCAAGTTCTCCTATATTTAGCATGTGGTACCACATGGATGGAACTGCTGTTGGTGAATTACATATTGATGTTCTCTCAAATGGTGTTTGGACCAATGACATTGTTGCGCCAATTATTGGTAGTCAGGGAAATAGTTGGTTAGAATTAACGACTAATTTAAATGCTTATGTTGGAAGTGTAATCATGCTCCGTGTTAGAGGTATCACAGGCAGCAATTGGTCTTCTGATATTGCTATAGACGATATCAATATTTACGATCCTACAAATGTGCTACCTGTTGCAACTTATGCTGTATCAGATCCATCTTGTTACGATGCAACTACATTTACAGCAACATCAACGGGAGCTACTTCTTGGGCTTGGAACTTTGGAGCTAATGCAACGCCACAAACGGCAAATACAGCTGGACCTCATATTGTTTCATTCTCAAATGCTAATACTCAGGATGTTTCATTAACCGTGATGAATAGCATAGGTAATGATGTTTTAAATCAGACAATAGCTTTAGATTCTACTGCTGAAGCATCGTTTACTTATACTACTAACAATGAAATCATCAATTTTGGTGGTGTAACGCCTGGTGCGACATCTTATTCTTGGGACTTTGGTGATGGTACTTCAAGCCCTGCCATGTTTCCTGGAAATCACGTTTATGCGACTTCTGGATTATTTACCGTTTCATTAACCGTTACTAATCCTTGTGGTTCTGCAACTTATTCAACAGTCGTCAGTGCAATTATAGCTGACGTAAATAACTTCACGAAGGATTGGAAGGTCAACCTATTTCCTAATCCTAGTAGTGGTCAATTTACCGTTGAATTAGATGGTATTTTTGGTGATGTTGAATTATCAATTATAGATATTGCAGGTAAGCAAATCCGTACTTGGAACTATTCTAGCATAGCTACAGGTTGGAAAACAACGATTAATGCAAGCGAATTAGCTAAAGGTATTTATATCTTAAAAGTTAAGTCTGATGATGGCATTAAAAACTTGAAATTGATTATTGAATAATTTCAATTGATACTTATTCTTTTTTAAAAACGGATTAACTCTGCAATGAGTTAATCCGTTTTTATATTATACACTTACTAAACAATATATTATATATTAATTTTTACACAATATGTTTATTCTTGATTAATACTACATCAAGCACAAAAAACATTTCGTAAATATTGTTTTTTTTGAATAATTAGTTTAATTTACATACCTTTCACATGTATTTAATTTTATTTATTGACATTTAAACAAAATTTAATTTTAACACCTGTCTAATTTAGACAGATAAATTCTAGTTCAATATGAATATGATAGACTGGTACAAATCGGTATTACAAAAATATGCTGTCTTTGATGGAAGAGCAAGAAGAAGCGAATATTGGTATTTCTATTTAGTAAATCTTATTATCTCAATGATATTAGGCTTTGTTGATGGCGCTTTAGGACTAATGAGTTTTGGTATTTCAACTGTTTACACATTGGCTATATTGGTGCCGAGTATTGCAGTAGCAATCAGAAGAATGCACGATGTAGGGAAAAGCGGATGGTTTATACTAATTCCATTTTACAATCTATATCTATCTGTTCAAGATAGCGAACAGGGAAGTAATAAATATGGTCCAAATCCCAAAAATGCAGAATTGGATGTTACCGACCATTTAGTAGAATAAAAACTGTACAAAGTTAGGTATCTGATATTTTAAAGATATCCGATACCTAAATATTTACAATTACTCTCCATCTCGCTGATTAACATAAACCTCATATTTATCTGGCGATTCAAACATCTTCATTCTTTCCTGCAAAGCTATTTTTTCATTTTTTGATAAGTAATCAAAATCGGAGGCAATCACCTTTTCTAGTTCTGCTAATAGTTTTTCTTTTGGATGCCAATAGTGATTCTCTGCAATAATATCATTTAAAATATCCGTTTTAATATTTTGAAC
>CAZMEH010000092.1:0-4762 GCA_964564885.1 uncultured Saprospiraceae bacterium
CGATGCAAGATTATTGTGATACAGAAAGTCCGCAATTTGATACGATTGCTTTTTATTATTTCCTGCAATTTCACCTGGATCAGCAATTAGCAGAAGTCACCGCTTATGCTCGCAAAAACAACGTTATTCTAAAAGGTGATATTCCAATTGGGATTTACCGATATAGCGTTGACGCTTGGACGCAGCCGCATTTATATCATATGAATGCGCAAGCAGGCGCACCGCCTGACCAGTTTTCAACAACTGGACAAAATTGGGGCTTTCCTACTTATAATTGGGAAGTGATGGCGGAAGACGACTATTTATGGTGGCGAAATCGTTTGAAGTCGCTTTCTAAGTATTTTGATGCTTTTCGCATTAACCATATTTTAGGATTTTTTAGAATTTGGCAAGTCCCTTATGATTCGATTCATGCGACTTTAGGTTATTTTAATCCTGCCATTCCTGTTATTTTATTGGAATTGCACAACGCAAATATTGGTTTTGATTACATGCGATTTTGCAAACCATTTATCACTTATGAAATGATTAATGAGCTATTTGGTAATCAAGTAGAGTTTGTAAAAGAGGTTTATTTAGAGCCAAGTGTTGACGGTCGTTTGGCTTTCAGAGCTGATTTTGATACACAACGAAAATTAGAAAACTACTTCAACGAAACAGATAATAAACATTTAAATTACTTAAAGCCGTCGTTGCTTCAACTGCACAGCGAAGTGTTATTTATTGAAGAAACAGATTCGAATGGTCAAGCTTTTCATCCTCGATTTGATTTGTATAAAACTGAATCCTATCAGCAATTTTCGCAAGAAATTCAAGATCGAATTTATGCGATTTACTTGGATTACTTTTATAATAGACAAGAAGAATTTTGGGCAAAATCAGCTATGACAAAGTTGCCAGCACTGAAAGACGCAACAGATATGCTGATTTGTGGCGAAGATTTGGGCATGATTCCAAATTGTGTTCCGCAAGTATTGAAAGAAATAGATCTATTGACTTTGGAAATTCAGCGCATGTCAAAAAATCCTGAAACAGAATTTTTACAAGCAGCCGATACGCCTTATTATTCGGTGAATAGTCCGTCAACGCACGATATGTCGCCTGTTCGCCTTTGGTGGCAAGAAAGTAAAAAAGCTTACATTCAACGTTTTTACAATGAAGAATTGAAACATTACGGAGCTGCACCAGATATTTGTAGTATCGAAATTTTAGAACAAATCATTCAACAACATTTAGATCTGCCAAGTATGTGGACAGTCCTTCCTGTTTCGGATATTCTAGGAATGGATGAGCAGTTACAACATCCAAATCCATTGGTAGAACGCATTAACGAACCTTCTAATCCGCAGCATTATTGGCGTTATAGAATGCATATTAGCATGGAAGAGTTAATTGATAATGAGAGGTTTGGAAGAAAATTGAATGATATGATTACAAAATCTGGAAGAAGTTGAGATAGGTATTAGGTAATAAAAACCAGAAGGCGTTAAGATTAAACTCAAAAAAATTTAATCTTAACGCTTTTTAATTTGCCATTATCTCTGGTTCGTTATCTTTTGGTTTTAATTCGTTGTTCCTCGTTTTTAATTCGCGATTCAACCGAATCCTTCCTGGAACGTACAATTATTCTAATGTTGGTGATTCTCTGTCTCCCGCTGACTCTAAAGTGATTGCAAAAGCGAATGTACCTTTTCAGTTTTAGCATTAAATGTTTTTTGGTCATTTTCATTATAATTATCTAGAGTTACTGTGCTGTTAGGCGACAATGGAGCTGAAAAATCCATCCACCACAGTTGATAAATACTTCCTGCTGGCGGTTCTGGGAGTTCAGAAGCATCAATATAGACCTCTTCTGATTCGCCATCCCAATAAATAATAGCTACTCCGTCAGCTATTTGCCCAGCACTTGGCAGAACAATTATTTTCGTGATAAGATCTATAGTTTCTGCAAATTGCTTTTGAGTTAATTGATACTTTTCATCTAATCATTCATTTTTTCGTACTAGAATTCATTGAACATAATCAAAGTTTTGTGTATTTAACCTACGTCTAAAGTATATTTTAAAAAAAATAGTCTGAAATAAATTCAAATAGATCCTTATTACGTATACAGATAATATCGAACGTTGAAAGGAACGTTAGTTTAGGTGTTTTTTAAAAAAATCATTTAAAATAAATCCAAATAGATCTTCACTATATATGGTGTTAGACAAATTAAGTGAAAATTAAATCAAAAATTATTATGTCTTCAACAATAAAAAGATTGACTAATAGTTTATTCGATAAATATTTTTTTTAACAAAACAAATTTTCAGTAACTATGCGAAAATTAATGCTATTCGCCATTTTAGGCTCTTTCGTTATCAGTCTTTCAAACTGTGATTTAAACAAGTACACACAGTTTGACATGGAGTTCAACTCAAGTGTTACCGTTCCTCAGAGTACAGGTTTAAATTTACCATTTGACCTATTTACACCTGATATGACCACTAATTCATCTGCGACTTTCGGTGTCAATGATACAGACAAAGAATTAATCCAAGAGATTACTTTAACGTCAATGAAACTTGATATTACACAGCCTGGTGATAGAGATTTTGATTTCTTAGAAGAAATTCACATCTATATTAATGCTGATGGGTTATCAGAAATAGAAATTGCTTCACAGACAGATGTTCCAGCAGATGTAGATCAATTAGATTTAAATGTTAATGCAAATGACTTAAAAGAATATATCAAAAAAGATAAATTTCAATTAAGAGTTGAAGCAACAACAGACGAACTTTTGAGTAATGATGTTAATATTGATGTGAAATCAGTATTCTTTGTAGATGCAGAAATTCTTGGAATATAATATATTCTATTTTAGAAATAAGGTGTAAATCTACTTAGACCTTATGAACTTGTTTAAAAACTCACTGCTAATCTCTTCACAAACCATTGATATTCCAATACTTCAGCTATTTTTATTTTGGTAGCTTTGGCTACCAAAATAAAAATGAGCTTCGTCTTGAAAATCAAGCGTTTATCAATAGCTTTAGCATGAGTTATTAAACAGGTTCTATTACTAAGTCAACTAATATTCAATTTTGTACGTTTAATAATACACATCATTCTTGAAATGCAATTCTAAGTTTATGAAACGATTGATAAATTTTATTCCCAAGATATTAAGTATCTGTATGCTACTATTAATAAGTAGCAACCTATCCGCAACACACAACCGTGCTGGCGAAATCAGCTTTGTCCAGATTGGAGATTTGAAATTCAAGGCAACTATTACTACTTACACCAAAGCTACTAGTACTCAAGCCGATCGAGATAGTTTGGAACTATTTTGGGGCGATGGTAATTCAGAGTGGCTTTATAGAGATAATGGTCCAAACAATCAAGGCGAAGTCCTCGGTAATGATATTAAAAAGAATACCTATTCTGGCGAACACACTTATCCGGGAATGGGCGATTATAAATTAGGTATGAAAGATCCGAATAGGAATGGTGGCATTTTAAATGTAAATCCGCCTTATTCTGACCAAGTGCCGTTTTATGTCGAAACTGATTTGAAGATATTAGATCCCTTTTTTGGTGGTTACAATACTTCTCCTATCCTATCTAATCCGCCAATTGATGAAGGATGTAAAGACCAAGTATTCAAGCATAATGCTGGTGCATTTGACCTAGAAGGCGATAGTATAGCATATAGGTTAACCATTCCGATGCAAGGACCTGGCGATCCTGTTACCAATTATTCTTTTCCAAATACCGTTGGAGGAGGAAACAATACTTTGATCATTGATGCAGTCACTGGAACAATTACTTGGAGTAAACCTACCATTGCAGGAGAATATAATTTAGCGTTTGTTATTGAAGAATATAGGAACGGTCAACTTATTTCAGAAACCATTCGTGATATGCAAATCACGATTGAAAACTGTAATAATCGTCCGCCAGAAATTGATCCTTTGAATGAATTGTGCGTGGTGGCTGGCGATACTATTCGTTTTCTAGTAAGAGCAACCGACCCAGACGTAGGTCAAATCGTGACGCTTTCTGCGGTTGGCGGGCCAATTGCAAATAGTAATGGCGTATTTTTACCAACTACACCAAACAATCCTGTTGAAGGTATTTTTGAATGGATTACAACTTGCGATGATATTCAAGATCAGTATTATCAACTGACATTCAAAGCAGCAGATAACTTTACCTTCAATGGTGAATCTCAATTTTTGGTCGATTATGAAACCGTACGTATTAGAGTAGTTGGACCTTCACCGCTTGATGTTCAAGCCGATGTTAGTAATGGAGAAGTTGATGTAACTTGGGAATCGCCCTATCGTTGCGATGCTTCCAGTAATTTCTTAGGCTTTAGTGTTTGGCGTAGAGAAGGTAGCAATCCGTTTGCAATAGATACTTGTACGCCTGGATTAGCTGGCAAAGGCTATACTAGAATTGCTGATGAAATCGCCGATATTCAAAATAATCGTTTCTTTTACAATGATATTGACGTTCAGCGTGGTCGATTTTACTGTTACCGAATTCTAGCTGAATTTGCTGAGTTTACACCTTCTGGTTCTACATTTAACCTTTCAGAAAGTTTACCGTCTGACGAAATTTGTGTTCAGATGAGTCAAGATTTGCCATTGCTAACCAATATCAGTGTAGAAGTAACAGGTAGCAGCAACGGCGAAATGTATGTGCGTTGGTCAAAACCAAGTCCAACCGATTTGGATACTATTCAAAATACAGGTCCTTATGAATATAG
>CAZMEH010000093.1:0-2441 GCA_964564885.1 uncultured Saprospiraceae bacterium
GTGATGCTTCGCAACATTGAGAAAAATGGTTTTTTACTGAATTTCATTTCCTCTAATTTGTCTATTTCAAATAAGGACAAACAAGCGATTCTTGAAACGAATGACATCAAGGACAAAGCTCAATTGATATTAGGTTTCTTAAATACTGAATTGCAATTGCTTGAATTGAAAAATCAAATCGAATCGAAAGTTCGGGTTGATTTGGACAAGCAACAGCGAGAGTATTTTTTGAATCAGCAAATGAAAACCATTCAAGAAGAATTGGGTGGAAGTTCTGAAACGAATGAACTCAAAACTATTGAGCTTCGAGGAAAAGACAAAGGCTGGAACGAAGAGGTTAAAAAGGCTTTTGAAAAAGAACTGAACAAAGCAAAGCGCATTAATCCGCAAATGGCCGAATATGGTTTAACCGTTACCTATTTAGAAACCTTGTTGGATTTGCCTTGGAATGAATTTACTAAAGATAATTTCGACCTTAATAAAGCCGAAAAAATATTAGGTAAAGAACATTTCGGTTTAGATAAAGTAAAAGATAGAATCATAGAACACTTAGCTGTTTTGAAGCTAAAAGGTGATATGAAAGCACCGATTTTGTGTTTGGTTGGTCCTCCAGGAGTTGGTAAAACCTCACTTGGGAAATCAATTGCAAAGGCAATCGGTCGTAAGTATATTAGAATGTCACTTGGTGGTTTGCACGATGAATCGGAAATCCGTGGACATCGTAAAACCTATATCGGCGCAATGCCAGGGCGAGTAGTTCAGTCATTAAAGAAAGTCGGTTCTTCTAATCCTGTTTTCATTTTAGATGAGATTGACAAGGTTGGAAAGGATTTTCGTGGCGATCCGTCGTCTGCACTTTTGGAAGTACTTGACCCAGAACAAAACTCTAATTTCTACGACAATTACTTGGAATTAGAATATGATTTGTCAAAAGTTCTATTCATTGCAACCGCTAATTCGTTGAATACGATTCAGCCTGCTTTGCGTGATAGAATGGAAATTATACAAGTTAGCGGTTATTCAGCGGAGGAAAAAGTGGAAATTGCAAAACGTCACCTTGTTCCTAGACAACGCAAAGAACATGGTTTAAAAGGTAATCAAATTCGTTTGAATAAAGATGTGTTAGAAATCTTGGTTCAAAATTATACTAGAGAATCTGGTGTTCGTTCTTTGGAAAGACAAATTGCTGGCGTGATGCGTTCGGTTGCGAAGAAAGTCGCAATGGAAGAAGAATACAACGTAAGTGTTAAGAAAGAGGAAGTTGAAAAAATTCTTGGTGCGAAGAAATTCTCCCGAGAGCGTTATCAAGAACAACAGCCTCCAGGTGTCGTTGTTGGTTTGGCTTGGACTTCGGTTGGCGGTGTGATTCTTTTTGTAGAAACAATTCTAAGTAAAGGGAAAGGCAAGTTGACTTTGACTGGAAATCTTGGCGATGTGATGAAAGAATCTGCAACAACGGCTTTAAGTTATATTAAGGCGCACGCAGAAACACTTGGTATTGATTCAAAGTTATTTGAAGAGACAAATATTCATATTCACGTTCCAGAAGGTGCAACGCCTAAAGATGGCCCATCGGCTGGTATTACCATGTTGACGGCTTTGACTTCGGCGTTTTTAAAGAAACCTGTGAAGCCTTTCTTTGCCATGACTGGCGAGATTACACTTCGTGGTCGAGTATTGCCTGTTGGCGGAATTAAAGAAAAAATTCTTGCAGCGAAACGTGCTGGTATCAAAGAACTTATCATGTGTCACGAGAACGAAAAGAACGTTCTGGAAATTGATGAAAGCTATGTCAAAGGCTTGACTTTCCATTATGTGAAGCAAATGGAGGATGTTTTGAAAATTGCTTTGTAAGAGAAGTCAGACCGCTGCGCTGAGAGAACGTTCACTTTGTTCACTGTCAGAAGTCAGATTTTTTTTAGTTCAAATGATAAAAGAATAGCCGACGAATTTAATTCGTCGGCTATTCTTTTTTGTTTTAATATGAGTCAGCCTTCTTAAAATATCTTCTCTAACTCCAATTCAATATCCAATAGAGAGTCAACCAAAGTATTTTCACGAGTATAAACTTTAAAAGTTTTCTTAGCACTGTAAACGTAGATAGATTGCAATTGAGGAACAACTAACCAATAAGACGAAATACCAGCATCGAAATAAACATCTGATTTATCCACTAAATCAGACAATGCTTCTCTAGGTGATAATATTTCAACAGCGCACAAAGGTAAATTCGTCATACGGATTTCATCCTCACCATATGAAATACTATCTTTTTTATAAATAGACAAGTCTGGCACTTTTTCTTTTCCATTAAGGTCTAAACTCAATTCTGGAATTGCTTGATAAACTTCAAGGTATTTAAAAGCAAGTTGAATAATGAGATTTCCTTGAATAATTGAATGATGTTTACTTCCCATACCCTTCTTACGTCTTTTGATTTC
>CAZMEH010000094.1:0-2875 GCA_964564885.1 uncultured Saprospiraceae bacterium
TTATGAAAAAAATAATTTTTACGCTTTTCGTACTCTTGTACTCCATCACTGGCGCAAAAGCTAGTCACATTGTTGGTGGTGAAATGTCTTACGAGTGCTTAGGAAACAATCAATATAAAGTTATTTTAAAGGTCTACCGTGATTGTCAGTCGATCAACATTAATGGTGAAACAACACCATTTGATGAACCTGCTGCAATAACTGCTTTTACTGGAAATAATGTTCTTTTCCAGACCTCTCCTGGTATCACCAGTGTAGATGTATTGTATAATACAGCCTTATACCCAGACGAAATCGACATTGACTTGAGCAATCCTTGTCTAATTCCACCTTCTGATGTTTGTGTCGATCAAGCTGTTTATGAAACGATCATTACGTTACCCTTCAATTCTTTAGGTTATTATATTTCTTATCAAAGGTGTTGCCGTAATAATAATATTAATAATATTGGAAACCCTGGACAAACAGGAGCTACTTATACTATATATATATCTGACTTAGCACAAACTTCTTGTAATTCGAGCCCAATTTTCAATAACTTTCCGCCTGTTGTTATTTGTAATAATCAACCCATTAACTTTGACCACAGCGCAACAGATACACAAGGTGACCAATTAGTCTATTCATTTTGTGCGCCTTCTGTTGGTGCAAGTCCAAGCGATCCTCAGCCAAACGACGCTTCTGCACCACCTTATGGAAATGTTGCTTTTGCAGCTCCATTCACACCTGCATCACCGCTTGGACCAGGAATTACGATTGACCCAAGTACAGGATTAATTACAGGAACGCCGACAACTAACGGACAATTCGTAGTTGGTGTTTGTGTGGACGAATCTCGAAATGGTGTTTGGATCAGTTCCACTCGACGAGATTTTCAGTTCAATGTGATGGATTGTACCGTCAGTTTATTTGCTGATATTGATTCAGACTCTATCAGTCCGAGCGGTGCTTTCGTATTTGATCAATGTTCTGATACCGTTATTAGCTTCGTCAATCAAAGTGGTCAAGCTCAATTTATTGACAATTATTTATGGGAATTTAACCTTGGACCAGGAAATATTTTTACTTCTATACTGGAAGATCCTACGGTAACATTTCCAGGCTACGGAACATATACAGGCACATTGATTGTCAACCCAAACAGTGTTGGCTGTACAGATACTGCCGTCGTTATTGTTACCTTATACGAAAGTCCAAATGCTGCTTATACTTACACTTACGACTCCTGTATCATTGGTCCGATTGTGTTTGACAATAATTCAACAGGTTCGGTTTCTCCTATAGTCACTCATTCTTGGGATTTTGGAGATGATAGCACGATGACAATTGTTGATCCTATTTACCAATATCAAGATGCAGGAACATTCAACGTACAATTAGAAGTTACTGATGCAAATGGTTGTACAGATGTGACTTCGCAAACGATTACATGGGCACCAACATCAATTATTGATATTATACCAAGTACTGCCTCAGGCTGTATTCCGCTTGAAGTTTTATTTGAGAATAACTCCTACCCTATCAATGGATATGATTTGTTTTGGACTTTTGGCGATGGCTTTACAGGAACGGCTTCTGATCCTGTTCATACTTACCAAGATACAGGTTTATTCACCGTAACGGTCATTATTACATCTCCTCTAGGCTGTTTTGCGATTGATACGTTTCCAGATTTGATAAATGTTAGAAATCCGCCTAACGCCAATTTCTTTGCTATTTATGACTCTTGTGCTTATGGGCCAGTTTCATTTTTTGAAACAGCTCAAGAAGGTGATGCGCCTATTGTTGAGTACGAATGGGATTTCAAGGATGGACAGTTTTCGTTGGATTCAAATGTGATACATCAATATGATTCAGCTGGAACCTTCTTAGTTACGTTAGCGATAACCGATGGAAACGATTGTGTGGTGGAACATACCGAACAGATTGATTGGTACCCTGCGCCAATATTTCAGGTCGGGCAACCACAATTTGCAGGCTGTGAACCGTTCACCGTTCAAATTGAAAATACTTCCTATCCAATCAATGGTTATCAATTGCTTTGGAACTTGGGTGATGGTTATTATTCTTCTGAAGCCAGCCCCGTTCATACTTATGAGGAAGTTGGCTTGTATGATTTGAATTTGAGCATCGTATCACCTACGGGCTGTTATGCCGAATTTGATTTTAATAATTTGGTGAATGTTCTACCAAATCCAGAAGCTGATTTTACATCAACACCAGATCAACCCTCTAATTTTGATCCTCATGTTCAATTCACAGATGGGTCTATTGATGCGGTGACTTGGGAATGGGACTTTGGTAATGGAGCTGTTTCTGTCGAACAAAACCCTTTACACACTTTTACGGATACTGGATTACAAGTCATTAAATTAGTGGCAACACATATTTCAGGTTGTCAAGACAGTACTTATAAATCAATTGATGTTCAGCCTCAATTCACTTATTTCTTACCAAATGCGCTAACGCCAAATAATGATGGTGTCAATGATGGCTATCGTGGTGTTGGTGAATTATTTGCTATTACTGATTTTCAAATGCAAATTTGGAATAGATGGGGCGAGTTGATTTTTGAAACCAACGAACCAGCGGATAGTTGGAATGGACGAATTAATAATACTGGTGAAATGGTCAAAAATGGTGTTTATGTCTGTATCGCTACTTTGATTGGTCCTCGTGGACAGAAATATGAATATAAGACTTTTGCTACGGTAGTTCGTTAAGGAGACCGCTTCACTGAGAGAAGTCAGATCGTGCGCTTCGCTTACTGAGAGATCGCCTACGGCTGTCAGATTTTTTTTCAGACAGCGATTGTACTAAAAAGAGCTAATTTCAGTTCGTTAAGTAGACCGCTTCACTGAGAGAAGTCAGATCG
>CAZMEH010000095.1:0-9089 GCA_964564885.1 uncultured Saprospiraceae bacterium
TTTCCCAAATCTTCATTATCTAACGTCAATGCTACATCTTCATATAGTCGCTTAACCTCATCCGCTTCCAAATCAGGATTGATGCGTCCAATACTTTCGTTAAAAATGTCTGTGAATATATTTGTGTTTTTATCCCAAGTCGCATTTTTTAGCGATAAATAGTCGTATCCTAAACGTGTCAAGTGTAAAATTGCAGGAATTTTCACTCTTGTATCTTCATTATGTTTTCCCATTGTGAGTTAGGTTTTGGTGATTTGTTATAATCAAATCAGGTTTTAATATCTTGAAAGCGAATATAATATAAAACCACAGGATATGTTTAAAATCATTGTCTATATGCCTTCAAACCTCAATTTTTAGTTTTTGGTCTAAGTCTTTTCTAAACATCAACTTTAAAGGATAGATTCAACAGCAATCAAATATTAGCCATTCACCTTGTCGGCCAAAGCCGACGGTACGATAAAAAAACCAGATATGAAAAATCAAGAATACAAAAACGGAAGTCGTCGAAAGTTTCTACAAAAATCAGCTGCCATTGGCGCAATTGCTCCTTTTGTTGGCATTCCTAATTTGCTAGCCGCTAATGAACCTGTCATTGAGAAATCAAACAAACCTTTAAAAATTCTCGTCTTAGGCGGAACAAAGTATTTAGGTATTCATCAGATTAACTACGCACTCAAACGTGGTCATTCCATTTCTACATTCACTCGTGGAAAGACAAAACCGTCGCTTCATCAAGAGATTTTCAAGGATGTGGAATCGCTTGTCGGTGATAGAAATGATAATTTAGAAGCATTAAAAAACCGTAAATGGGATGTTGTAATTGATAATTCTGGTCGCAGAGTGCAATGGACAAAAGACACGGCGGAATTGCTAAAGGACAATGTCGGCATGTATTTATATGTCTCGTCAATCAGTGCTTACTATCCGTTTACGGGTGATGATTTTACGGAAGAACGAGAGTTGGTTCGAGAAATTCCAGCAGATGCAGGCGATGAAACAAGGCTTTACGAATATGGTGTAATGAAAGCTAATTCTGAACTCGCCGCAGCGGAAGCATTTGGAAAAGAGAGAACGGTTGTCGTCCGTCCAACTTTCATTATTGGGCCTGGAAATCCTAAAAATCGCTTTTTACATTGGACGTTGAGAATGGAACGAGGCGGAGATATTTTAGTTCCTGGGAAGTTAACCGACCAAGTTCAATATATTGATGTGCGTGATTTATCCAAGTTCATGATTACGCTTTTGGAAAACAAAACGGCAGGAACATTCAATGGCGTAGCACCTGCGAGTGCGATGAGTACAGCGGCTTTTGCCCATGGTTCTCATGCTGCTTTTGCAGCGCCAGTTTCTTATCATTATGCCAATGATTATGATTTTTTGAAAGAAAATGATATTCGTTTTATGTGTCCGTGGGTGATGCCTGAGGGAAAATCCAAAGGAATGGTTTATGTTTCTAATCAAAAATCGCTCGAAGCAGGTTTGACGATTTCGCCACTTTCTAAGACGACTTTGGATATTAAAGACTGGTGGTATTCGGAAGCAGTAGAAGAAAAACGTCGTCAAGGTTTCTTGGACGATACGGCTTCCATCATGAATACAGAAGCTGATTTGGTTGCGAAGTGGAAAGAATGGAAGGAGAAAAGTAAATAGAAAGTATTTAAGGTCACCTACTTATGTAAAATTAAAAAGGAGGTATTTTTGAAGTGCCTCCTTTTTAAACCTATTTAAATTTCTATCCAAATCGACCAATCAAGTACCAGATTAAGATAGCACCTTGAATGACCCAAAAAACAGCTTTTTGTTTTACTCGCTTTTCCTTGTCTTTATTACGCTGAGAAGTTCGTTCTCCTGTTTTGCTCTTTGGTATTTCTTTGCCGTTTTTAGTTTGAAGCTGTTTGAGTACATAATTCAATCTACTGATGGCATCTTCATCAATATTAAGTTCAAGTCCTGCTTCTAAGCATTCAATCGCCATATCTGTCCGACGACTAGTGTTGTGCAAACTGACGGCTAAACTTTCTAATTGCATCGCATATTCGTTTCGGATACGGGCAAAATAATGATCCGCCAAAAGATTAAAAACAGTCATAAATGACGGATGAAGAAAATTATCGACTTCACTATCTAAGACTCTTTCCTTTGGTCTTTTAGCATCTTCCACCGTTAATTTCAAATCCTGAATCCTTCCTCGCAAGTAACGATAGGTCTTTTGGTAAGCATTCGTTTCTTGTTTATCATTTAAGGCTTGAATGCTTTTGGATAATAATCTCGTTTGGCGAATGTCCATTTTACGAACCGCATCATATAATTCATCGTTGAATTGTTCAACAAGGTAAGGTGCGATATAATGAAAGAGTTTTTCATCGTTTGCAATTTCTTCAATCGCATTTGTACGCTTAAAAAAAGTCAAATCACCTTTTTCCAAAAATTCTAAAAGTGGTTTATTTTGATAAATTTTCCAATGCTCCTGAAGGGATTGGTCTTTTTCCATTTTATCAAAAAACTGCAAAATCGCATTCTTATCAAACTCATTATCACCAATAAAAATCGTCGCAGAATCCATTAGCTCAAATTCTGACAATAACCTTTTTTTCACTCGTTTGAGTAAGGCTTTATCAATTTTTTCGCCATCACGAACGTGACTTGAAAGTATATGAAATGGATTTATATAATTCATGTTTTTAATATTCATTAAAGATACTTAGAAACGTGCAAAGAATAAGTTACAACAGTTTTACGATGAATTCCCTGAAAAGTGTTACAAGTTATTTTTTGAACGTTCCTTACCATAAATGGTGTACGCTAGGTTTGATGTATTCGTTATAAATTTCGTCAATTGCTTTGAGCTGTTGGTCGTTAAAATCTGGGTAATCGTAAATTGAGAGATTAGAATGAACCTGTTCTACCTTTGATGCACCAGGAATAACAGTACTAACTTCGTTAAAATTCAAAATCCAACGCAACGCTATCGGTGCAAGATTTTGAACGGTTGGAAATATGCCTTTTATACGAGCAACTGCCATTAAGCCTTTGATATAATCAATTCCAGAGAATGTTTCGCCTTTGTCAAATGCTTCGCCATTGCGATTGAAAGTTCGATGATCATTTTCTCCAAAAGTCGTTGCTTCCGAGTATTTACCTGTCAATAATCCACTTGCCAAAGGAACTCTAGCAATGATTCCGACATTTCGTTTTTGAGCTGTGGCAAAGAAATTTTCTGCTGGCTTATGGCGAAACATATTAAAAACAATCTGAACCGTTGCTACATTATCATGTTCGATTGCCTTCATTGCGTCATCAATTTTTTCAACGCTAACGCCAAGGTTTAGAATTTTTCCTTCTTCTTTTAGTTTGTCAAATAGTCCAAAAATCGCTGGTCTGTCATACACCTCAGGCGGCGGACAATGCAATTGAATTAAATCCAATACTTCTAATCCTGTATTTCTTAAACTCGTTTCAACATATTCTCTTAATGCTTTCGTTGTATAGTACTCACTTGTATGAGGATTAATCAAACGACCGCATTTTGTAGCAAAATAAACCCTTTCGCTTCTTTCTCTAATAACCTTTCCAACAGCTTTCTCACTTAAACGATTGTCGTACACATCAGCCGTATCTATAAAATTGACGCCATTATCAATAGCCGTATGGATAATTTTCTCCGCACTTTTCCCATTGAATGGACTGCCCCATTTACCTCCTACTTGCCATGTGCCAAGTGAAACTTCTGATATTTTAAAATTAGTTTTTCCTAAAACCCTGTATTTCATATTACATTATATTAAGGTACGAATATAATAGGTATCGGTCAAATTCACTAAAAATTTTGAGAAGTTTATAAAACAATATAATTAATGGCAGGAAGAAATAAAGTTAATACAAATAGAGCTATAAATAATAGAACATAAGTGATTTAGTCAAAAACATTAAAACAATATTTTATTGTGTATTACTTACACTTAATAAAATAAAACAAATAATAAAGCAACTATTAAGAAACAAATGTAACTTATTGGCATTGTTTTCGTATGGGACTAATATGAAACGCAAGTTTTAAAAAATAAAGACAATCATGAACTACTACTACTAATGAAAATCTATAAATGATACATTATCCAACTTAAAATATCAATAGCATGAAGCACCTTATCATCATTTTCATCTTTTTAGTAGCAAATAGTGTTTGTTTAAAATCACAAGACTTAGTAGCCGGTATCAATCAATTCAAATTTGATCATATTGTGTCTCCAACAGTAGAAAAAAAAGTTTCTACAACGATAAAGGAAAGCCCTTCCTGCAATACTTATTCATTAGAAAATAAACAACTAATGAATGTTTCTCCTGCACAAATATATAGTTTCGCTCAAATCGAATTCACTGTTCCAGAGAAAGGAAATGTTTCTATAGGAATATTTGACTTGACCGGAAATAAAATCATGAATGTCATTCCTTCCAAGGTTTTTGACGTAGGAACTTATAAAAAGACGATTACTTCTAAAACCTTGAAGAGAGGTACTTATCATGTAATATTAAAAATGGTCCATTATAAAGAAACCAAAAAAATAACAGTGACTCGCTAATTTTATTCATATTGAAGCGTTTTTTTAGACGCAAATAATATGTTTTATAAAAAGTAGTGATAATGTAAAACTTTTTTATGACAATGCCGTGAATACAGATAACAAAACTAAGAACAACCTTTACACCACCACAACTATTAAATAAATCATTTTTTTCATTGCCCAAATTATTATTATGAAAAATAGAATTATATTAATTTTTATATGTTTGGTGGTTTCTCAACCTTCATTATTTGCTCAAGATAGATATGCTCCAATTTCAGAATTAACTCAATTATTTGAAACCAGTAAGACGGTTGAAGATATCAGCGATGTAGCTATTCCTAGTACAAATGAATTAACATTAGAAAATCAAAACTTAGTTAGGGTTTATCCTACGCAAGTTTATTCTTTTGCACAAGTCGAATTTAGAATCCCTAAAGATGGTGACGCTATCATTGGCGTTTACGATTTGGATGATAATAAAATTAAATCAATTGCTTTCAATCATTTTGAAGCAGGAATATATACGAAGACTATTCAAACTAAAAACTTAAAAAAAGGCGTATATTATGTCAAACTTAATATGAAAGGCTATACTGAAACAAAGCGTTTAACAATCGCTAGATAAAATTAAGTCAGAAGTCAGACAAAGAAACTGTTGACTATAAAAAGTAATGTGTGTGTTTTTGTCCAAGTATTTATTTATCCATGTTTTACATAAAAAAGTGAGTTCTCTCAGATTATAAATCTAAGGGAACTCACTTTTTTTATTCATTGACAATGATTGTTCATCATCG
Organism: uncultured Saprospiraceae bacterium; assembly: GCA_964564885.1. Taxonomy (GTDB): domain Bacteria; phylum Bacteroidota; class Bacteroidia; order Chitinophagales; family Saprospiraceae; genus CAKZLL01. The sequence continues at coordinate 5,363 of CAZMEH010000095.1, forward strand.
AAAAAAACTTAAAGCTGCTTGGTGAACATTGCCAACAGATCAGAAATTCTTTGTCTCAGGTCTGGTCTTTCAACGATAAAATCTAAGAAACCATGCTCCAATAAAAATTCCGAACGTTGGAAACCTTCTGGCAAATCTCTCTTGATTGTTTCTTTGATCACCCGAGGTCCAGCAAAGCCGATCAATGCTTTTGGTTCAGCAAAATTCACATCGCCTAGCATTGCAAAAGAAGCTGAAACACCACCTGTCGTTGGATCTGTCAAAAAAGAGAAATATGGAATTCCTGCTTTAGTTAACAAAGTCAATTTTGCGGAAGTTTTTGCCATTTGCATTAAAGAAAAAGCCGATTCCATCATTCTCGCACCACCCGATTTAGAAATAATCATAAACGGAATAGTGTGTTTGATGCAATGATCGATTGCTTTAGATATTTTTTCACCAACAACAGAACCCATTGAACCACCGATAAATCTAAAATCCATTGCTGCAATCACAATTTTTCTTCGGTCAACCTTCCCTTCTGCTACCGTAATGGCATCATTTAGATTAGTTTTCTTATGCGCTTTGACCAGTCGTTCATGATAAGGTTTCAAATCCGTGAACTCCAAAAAGTCCTTAGAAACCAAATCTGTGAACAACTCTTTATATTTATTATCATCAAATATGATTTCAAAATATTCATGTGAACCAATGCGTTCGTAATGATTACAGCCAGGACAAATATAAAGATTTGCAATCATTTCCTTAGTCCTGCTCGTTTCTTTACACTGCTTACACTTATGCCAAACACCATCAGGCGTTTCCATTTTTTCTCTGGTAGAGGTAGTGATACCTTCCTTTAGTCTTTTAAACCAACCCATACAAATAACTTTATAAAGTGTTATAATTCAGCATGTTATTCTTTCCTATATCATATGCCTATACCAAATTGAAATGCAAAGGTAAAACTTAATTGAATATTAGCAAAATGGAATACTTAAACAAGCTTTTAGTTATGCTATTGAATACTATTTTTTTTCAAAAATAAATTCAAAAGGGAAGTCGTGAATCGTCGTTAAAAGTATTAAATCTTGCTCATTAATATTATCAATATAAAAAGTATCCATCAAGTTTTCAAAAGATATGGAATAACCATCTAGCGTTGCTTTCACTCCTTTTTCATAAGGAAGATTTTGATTCGTATCAAAAAGATTACTCGTGAATGTATTTTCATCAATATTATATTCAAGGGAGAATGGACCCATCTCGATTTCGTTACCACTTCTTAGCACCTTAGTTGACAGCCAACTACCACTTAATTCATCTGCAATATTAACCGAAACATCATTGATTTCGACATCAGCACCTTCATCTTCGGATTTTTTTTCTGTATCGCCACAAGCAAAAAATAATGGTACACTAAAAAAAAATATTAAGTAAAATTTTATCATTGATTTCATGGAAGTAAGTATTAGTTTTGATTAATAAATAATAGTTTTCATTATGTTTTAATGGTCTTATTTACCCTAAACCCTAAGATACGGAGAAACAATGTAAAGTTATTTAAAAAATTCATCAGATATATTTAATGATTCTTTGACAAAAACTTTTCTCACAAGCCTGCCTATCTCGCTAACTCGGCAGACAGTACTCGACCGAGTAATTCCCTCAGATAACCTATTTAATTTACTTGTTGTAACCTTTTAAAATTCATCTTCGATTCGTTTCCATCTATTTTAAAACTAATAATAAAATTTTCATTATCTAGTTTTTCAATCTTCAACTCTTCTCGAATATCCGTAATTACGCCATCATCTACCGTAAGAATATCGTTTTTAATGAAATAAGTGGTTTTTTGCCTTTTGTCATTATTCTTAATAATCATTTGTCTGTCAGCAGTAAACTGAAAAATTGTTTCTGTAGCCGCTTTAATTTCATTTGTTCCTTTTGTTAATGTAGCTAATTTCCATTTTCCTACAATTAACCTATTAAAATCTTTGTTTAAGTTTTTTTGCGTACAACTTGCTGAAAGTACGATAGCTAAGATAAAAAGGGCGATTGGTCTAATTTTCACTTGTTTTCTTATTAAAAAATGAATAAATAAGGTATCTTTTTAGAATATTTATGATATACATTGTGAAAATAGCAAATTTTCAATATTCTATGAAAAAATAGCGGTTTTAAGAATCTGTTTAAATCTTTTCCTTGAAATTTTTTAATTCTAAAAATCCATTAATAATATAGTAAAATGAGTAATCAATCAGAAGAAATAATAAAATCGCACGTAATTTGGGCAATTGGTGGCGGTCTAATTCCATTGCCAATCGTTGACTTTGTGGCAGTAACGTCCATTCAGTTGGATATGGTGCGTCAATTATGCGACTTACATGATGTAAATTATGAGAAACAAGCAGGAAAGTCTCTAGTGAGTGCGCTCGCTGGCACTTCATTGGCAAGCATTGGCGCATCGTTTGTCAAGGCTATTCCTGGTATCGGTAGTTTACTGGGTGGCGTTTCGATGTCTTTGATGTCAGGTGCTTCGACTTATGCTTTAGGAACGGTTTTTCAGACCCATTTTTCTCGTGGTGGAAACCTGGATAACTTGAGTGTAGAAGATTTTCAAAGTCTTTATAAGGAAAAAGTAGAGGAAGGCAAGAAGAAAGCGAAAGAATGGAAAAAGGAGGAAGAGCAGGAAAAACGTTCTGGCACCATTTCAAGAGAAAAAATGCTTCAAGAGTTGGAAAAACTATCATTATTGAAAGAACAAGGCGTGATTGACGAAGCGGAATACAATAGTATGCGTCAAAAAGTACTGGATAGTTTTATTGGTTAATTTAGAATAGTCTAGACATCAAACGCTTTGAAAACGTTTGACGTCTAGCTCATTTTTTAAAAATCAAACGCATCACTGTGATAATCTTCAAATTTAATTGTTCCAAAATCCTTTTTGCTGAGTACTTTAGATTCCACTTTTTCTGGATCTCCTGTATGATAACTTTCGCTTCCGTCCTTATGTAAATACCAAGCTTTGTTTTGTTCAGAATATTTGAAAGTCATGATTCTAGTCCAACGCCAACTGCTTCCGCCATAATGCTCAATAGAGAAATAACCATTTTTGATCTCAATAGCAGAATACGGATCGCCAAACATGCCACCGCAATCAGAACACAAAACAATATTATCATTTCTTCCTGCAAATTTAAGGCTGCCATTTTTATTTCTAGTTAACAGCACAACAGGTCTTTTCTTTTCATTGAATTCATAATCATCTGAAGGAGCTGCACCTTTGCGCACACGTTGAGAAGCATTCGCTGTTGATGCACCTTCAGCTACCTCTTCAAGAATAACAACAATATCATCTTGGTCATCCCGATTAAGGTTGCCCGTTTTCCAATCTTTAACAGTATAACCTTCTGGAATAAAATCTAGAAAGTCTTCTGCATCTAGTTTATTAACTTTAGTTGGCGAAGCAATATCTTCTTCGTCTAGTTTATTAACCTTAGTTGGCGAAGCGATATCTTCGTCACTTAAATTTGTTAAAGTATCCGCTGTTTGTAATTTAGCTTGGTATCTGTCTTCTGAACTTTGGTTTTGGCTACAAGATGCTAACAGACAGACGCATGCAAAGGAGAATAAATAAAATTTCATAATTTTGTTTTTAGTGAAAAAATAAAAGGTTTCAATATAGGTTTAGATAAATGAAAGGTTCTTTGACAGTTTTTGCCAAACTATTATTTTTTTTCATCCA
>CAZMEH010000096.1:0-1987 GCA_964564885.1 uncultured Saprospiraceae bacterium
ATTCAATTCAATTCAATTGATTTGAAGGCTAAAATGCTAATATTCTTTAGTGTCATTTTTACACTATGAAGCTTTATTTACATCAATTTTATGTACTTTTGACGTACTGAAATGAAGAAAAAGTGCTATTCGCTTATCTTTAAATTCATCATTGACTAATGCCATATACATCATTTATGACACTTTTTTCAGAATTTGATATCAACCTGTTCAAGTCAGGAAAACATTATAAGATTTACGAAAAATTAGGAAACCATCCTGTTGAAAAGGACGGACAACAAGGAACTTATTTCGCTGTTTGGGCTCCAAATGCTAAACGAGTTGCTGTTATCGGTGATTTTAATGGCTGGAATTCAGAAGCCCATGTTTTAAATATGCGTTTTGACGGTTCTGGTATTTGGGAAGGTTTTATTCCAGATGTTGGAAAAGGTGCATTATATAAGTATCACATCGTTTCCAATATTCGCAATCAACACCTCGAAAAAACGGATCCGTTCGCTTTCCATATGGAAACGCCTCCGAATACGGCTTCTGTCGTTTGGGGCATTGATGATGGTCATGATTGGAATGATAATGACTGGATGCATTATCGCTATGAAGATAAGGACAAAGTGAAGCCTTATTCTGTTTATGAAGTGCATTTAGGTTCTTGGCAAAGAAAGTCCGACAATAAAGATGATTGGTATTCTTATCGAGAATTAGCTGATAATTTGGTGCCTTATGTCAAAGAAATGGGCTTCACGCACATAGAATTTATGCCAATTATGGAACACCCATTTTTTGGTTCTTGGGGCTATCAAATTACTGGATACTTTGCACCATCGAGCAGATTCGGAACGCCACAGGATTTTATGTATTTAATAAATGCCTTTCACGAAGCTGGAATTGGTGTTATTGCCGATTGGGTGCCGTCGCACTTCCCTGGAGATGCACATGGTTTATATAATTTTGATGGAACGCATTTGTTCGAGCATGCTGACCCTAGACTTGGTTTTCACCCAGATTGGAAATCTTATATTTTCAACTTTGGTAGAAATGAAGTTCGTTCGTTCTTGATTAGTAATGCATTATTCTGGTTAGATAAATTCCATGTTGATGCACTTCGAGTTGATGCAGTTGCATCTATGATTTACTTGGATTACTCAAGAAACGATGGCGAATGGATTCCAAATAAATACGGCGGAAAAGAAAATTTAGAAGCGATTTCTTTCCTAAAGGAAATGAATGAAGCGGTTAAAAAAGAATATCCTGGCGTTGTCACCATTGCAGAAGAATCTACTGCTTTCCCTGGTGTTACACAACCGACGTTCATGGGCGGATTAGGTTTCGACCAAAAATGGATGATGGGCTGGATGAACGATTCTATCCAGTATTTTGAGCGTGATTCAATGTATCGCAAGTTTCATCAAGGTGAATTGACCTTTAGTTTGGTGTATGCATTTTCTGAAAAATTCATGTTACCATTTTCACACGATGAAGTCGTTCATGGTAAAGGTTCGATGATTCAGAAAATGGTTGGTGATGAATGGCAAAAATTTGCAAATCTTCGTTTACTTTATGGTATGATGTACACGCACCCTGGAACACAATTGATGTTCATGGGATGTGAATTAGGGCAATGGAAAGAGTGGAATCATGATTCTGGTTTAAGCTGGGAATTACTAGAAAATCCAATCCATAAAGGTTTACAAGAATGGGTAAAGGATTTAAACCACTATTTCAAATCTCGTCCTGCCTTATTTGAATCGTCATTCGATAACAATGGTTTTGAATGGGTTGCTACGGATGATAATGAAAACTGTGTGTTGATTTATACTCGTAAAGGTGGTGAGAATGCAAAATGTCAAATCGTTGTCTGTCATTTACAATCAAATGTTATTCACGATTACCGTTTTGGTGTTCCACAAGAAGGAACTTGGACGGAAGTGATGCATAGTGATGATAAAAAATACGGCGGTAGCGGAGTCTTGAATGGTGATAAACCAAC
>CAZMEH010000097.1:0-2668 GCA_964564885.1 uncultured Saprospiraceae bacterium
TCACTTTTTTAAAAAATGTAACATATAGTAGTTGAATTTAGTAAATATAAATAGAAAACCAAATATGCAAGAGTTACTTAAACAAGACATTCAAAAAGGAATTTATATCGGCGTCATCTTATTAACAACATTCTTTATTGGAGTAGTAATGACGATGTCGATTTAGGCAAGAACAAACAAAAATGGAATAAACATTTCACAGAACAAAAACCTTGAACGAACATTTTACAAACTAAAAAATCAATTAGACCATTTCATTTATTTTTTATAATATCCAATTCATTTATTTTGAGTAGTAATAAAAAAATCTAGTTTTTTTTTATTTCCCTTTGGTTAGACAGGTGTACCGTAAAACGGTTACACCTTTTTTATTTGTAAAAAGACATTTTATTTCTCGCCAAATTGTATTAATATTCCAATCTATTCTTAATGCTAGAAGGAGAGAGCAGAGAAGTGAGAACAGAGACTATAGAATAAGTAAGGGTAAGAGTGAGAATAAGTATATTTATAATGTATGATTTATGACTTGCTCGCTATATAATCTCTGTTCTCCCTTCTCTTTTCTCTGCTCTTTAAAAACTAAATAAATGCTACTTTTTAAACGTGTAGTTGATTTACAAGCCTATATTGAAACTCAAAAGAAGGCTAATAAGACGGTTGGTTTAGTTCCAACAATGGGCGCATTGCACGATGGGCATATGACCTTGATGGAAAGTGCTATTGAAGAAAATGACCTTTTGGTTTGTAGTATTTTTGTCAATCCGACACAGTTTAATGAAAAGGAGGATCTTGTCAAATATCCTCGCCCATTAGAGGATGATATAGCGATGTTAACTAAGGTAGGTTGTCATATTTTGTTTTTACCAGAGGTTGACGAGGTGTACCCTAAAGGCTGGGAAACGCCAAGTTTTGATTTCAAGAACTTAGATAAACCAATGGAAGGTGCGTTTCGTCCTGGACATTTTAACGGTGTGGCTCAAGTTATTCATAGATTATTAGATATAGTGAAGCCGACGAGCTTGTATGTTGGACAAAAAGATTATCAGCAATGGGCAATTATTCAGTCTATGCTGCAACAATTAAATTCTACGGTTCGACTTGTCTGCTGTCCAATAGCTAGAAAGGAGAATGGTTTGGCGATGAGTTCACGCAATATGAGATTGTCTGAAGAATCGATAGCAATTGCACCAAATATTTATAAAATATTACAAGAAGCGAAGCAGAATCTTATCCATTTTTCTATTGAAGAAGTTAAAGAAAAGGCAATTGCTTCTTTAAATTCGATTCCTGAATTTCAGTTAGATTATTTTGAAATAGCAGATGGAAATAACCTAGAAGCTATCACTGAAAAAGGGAGTTCAGGGTTGATTGTTGCCTGTACTGCGGTATTTCTTGCGAACGTTCGCTTGATTGATAACCTGATTTTAAAATCAAGTTAACATAAAAAAGACCAATCGGTCTTTTTTATGTTAAAGTTAGTTTTGTAGATTAAAAATTTAGAATCTTGTTTTGTGTGCTTTATCTGTAACAGAATGGAATTTTGAAATAAGTTATTAGAATTAGTAATGGCATTGAATTGTAATTTGTAACCGGAAGTGTGAACGGAAAGTCAAAAAAAGACCGATTGGTTTATTTTTTATATAGTTTCGCATCGGAAGAGATGAGAAGTAAATAAGATGATTTTCTATTGACTTGAAATCATCTATTTTAAAAAATATTATTACACAACAATCAATCATTTTATCATGATGTTACAAGTTTTTAAATCAAAAATTCATCGTGCTACAGTTACGGAAGCAAACTTAAACTACGTTGGTAGCATAACCATAGACGAAGCATTAATGGAAGCCGCTAATATTATAGAAGGCGAACGAGTGCAAATAGTTAATAACAATAATGGCGAACGTTTGGAGACTTACGTTATTAGAGGTGAACGCAATTCTGGCGTAATCTGCCTAAACGGTGCGGCTGCTAGGAGAGTTGCTGTCGGTGATATTGTGATCATTATCTCCTATGCTTTTATGGATTTAGAAGAAGCAAAAATATATAAACCTGTTGCTATTTTTCCGAAAGATGGTAATCTGTTGTAGGTTTAAAAGCATTTTAATTTTAGTGAACTCTTAATGAAATCATCTCAAACTATTACGTTTGAGATGATTTTTGTTTTGTAGCCAGCAGCCTGTCCCGAGAACTCGGCAGTTTGCAGTTTTTCAACTTAGTTGAAAAACTACAAACACAATATTAGTCCGCTCACGGCCATCTGCCTTTACTCTTCGTCAATGATATTCTTCACTCGACCGACTTCGCCTGTGCTTAGTTTTACCTTAATACCGTGTGGATGCTGTTTTGAATTAGTGAGAATCCGTTTGACAAATCCTTCTGTTAGTTCGCCAGAGCTTTGATGATGTTTTTGCACGATTTCTACTAATTGATCTATTTCTATGTTACTTCGTTTTGTTCCGTCCATTTGATTTTTGATATTACTTTAATTGGAAAATGCCATAAAATGGCTCAAGTACATTCTGTTCTATTAAAAATTACAAAAAATAAACTTTGAGTTTCAAAGTTCTTTGTATATTTGCTTGAAAATATAAACAAATATTAACTTTTCATGTTGGTTATCCAAAAGAAAAGGAATATAAGTTCAATGAACCTGTTTAAAACTCAT
>CAZMEH010000098.1:0-2259 GCA_964564885.1 uncultured Saprospiraceae bacterium
CAGGTAAATGAATAATATTTTAAAATTTATCAAGGCAATAGAACCAGATAAGAAGACTTCGCCATTTCTACACACGTTGTTTGATGGCTTCTTCACATTTGCTTTTACGCCTAATGCGACGACTAAAGCTGGCGTACATGTACGTGATGGTATGGATTTAAAACGTACCATGATTCATGTCGTTATCGCTATGCAATTGTGCTATTTATTTGGTACTTACAATATCGGTCATCAACATTTTGTAGCAATAGGAGAATATCCAGGCCTTCTTGATGGCTTCCATTTGAAATTATTCCACGGTTTAGTTAAACTATTACCTTTATTTATAGTTGCTAATGTCGTAGGACTTGGAGTAGAATTTTGGTATGCAGCAAGAAAAGGACACGCTATTGAAGAAGGTTTCCTTGTTTCTGGTGCATTAATACCATTGATTATGCCTCCAGATTTACCATTATGGATTTTGGCTATGGCTGTAGTCTTTGCGGTAATCATCGGTAAAGAAGCATTTGGTGGAACGGGTATGAATATTTTCAATATTGCTTTATTGACTCGTGTATTCATATTCTTTGCTTATCCAACAACTATCGCTGGTGATGAAGTTTGGGTTTCTGGTTTAGTTAAAGATACCGTAGAAGGTTCTGCAACAATAGGACAATTTGTGAGTCATTACAGCTGGTTTCATGGAATACTCGACTGGGTCTTCCAGCTCTTTGGTCCGAATTCAGGAGTTTTCGGTAGCGGCGGAGTCGCAGTTGCTGATGGTTTCACAGGTGCAACGCCACTTGGTTTAGCTGCTAAAGGCGGTTGGTCAGCGGTGACGGAACACTATACGACTTCTCAAATGTTCTGGGGAAATATTCCTGGTTCAATTGGTGAAACATCAAAACCATTCGTTTTGGTTGGTGCTTTATTCCTTGTCTTTACTAAGATTGCAAGTTGGAGAGTAATGCTTTCTATGTTTCTTGGTACAGTAGTAATGGGAATGGTTTTGAATGCTTGGGGCGCAACTCCTTTCATGGAAGTATCTTGGCAATATCATTTCTACATGGGAAGTTTCTTCTTTGCTATGGCATTTATGGCGACTGACCCTGTAACAGCAGCTTCTACCAATACTGGTAAATGGTTGTATGGTTTCTTGATTGGTGCAATTGGTTTAATCATTCGTGTATTGAATCCAGCATATCCTGAAGGATGGATGTTAGCCATCTTATTCATGAATGTTTTTGCTCCAACAATTGACTATTATGTATTGCAAGCAAATATTAATAAACGTTTAAAAAGAATACCAAATGCAGCATAGTACAAATTATGTATTACTATACACAATGGGTATGACTGTCATCGTAGCCGTTGTATTAGCAGGTATGTTTTCTTCTCTTAAAGATATTCATAAAGAGAACGAACGCAACTACAATAAAAAGCAGCTTTTAAGCTCTTTGAATAATTATGGCAAGTTTGCCGAAGAAGGTATCAAGTTAGATAAACTACCAGATACGGAAGTAGCTACTATTTTTGATAAAGTCAAAACAGCAGTTATTGACCATGAAGGTAATGCGGTAGAAGGTGTCAACGCTGTTGATGTAGATATGGAAAAGGAGGAAAAGAAGCCTTTGGCTGATAGACAATATCCTGTTTATATCTATGACGGTGCTGGTGGTGAAAAAATCTATATTCTTTCTGTTCGTGGGAACGGACTTTGGGATAAGATTTGGGGCTGGATTGCGGTGAAGAATGACGAGAATAGAAGTGTAGTTGGTGCTGCGTTCGGACATAAAGGCGAAACGCCTGGTCTTGGTGCTGAAATCAGCGATAACAATTCTTGGAAAAAGAAATTCTCTGAAGACAAACAACTTTACAAAGGCGGACAATATACTTCTGTTTTAGTAAAAAAAGGTGGTGCTAAAGATTTAGACGTTCAAGTGGACGGTATTTCAGGTGCAACCGTTACTTGTGATGGTGTTTCTGTTATGCTTGATAAAGGCTTGAAAATCTATATGCCTTATTTAGATGCTCAAAAATAATTTTTAAATTAAGAATTAGGAATTACGAATTACGAATGTTCTCATTCAGTTTCATTCTTAATTTAAATAAAATAATAATAAAATGGCAGAAGCAACTCAAACGGCTGTAGAGGTACAAGAGAAAGCACCGCTATTTGGTAAGAAAGAAAAACTTCTTATTACCGATCCGTTGAATGACAATAACCCTATTACTGTTCAGGTACTTGGTATTTGTTCTGCATTAGCGGTGACTACATTA
>CAZMEH010000099.1:0-3001 GCA_964564885.1 uncultured Saprospiraceae bacterium
CCGTATCTGCCTATAAATTAACACAGACTAAAATTAACACAGGCTAAAATTGAAAGATGATTTTGAAGATACATTAACTTTTGTGAATAAAGACTAATACCCAAGCTTATCAATTTTTGTGATTTGATTTAAAACTCTTGTTTTAGAGATTGCCTTCCCAAAATTACTCCAATAAAACACATAATTAGAGATAATATTCATTAAAAAAAAATAAAGCTTGTGTTTTGTTTTGAAAGAAGAAAGGAACTAAGTATCTTAGCTAAGGGATGTAAAAAAGGAATAAATTTTTTCTACTAAAAAGTAGAAAAAGAATGTAATCTAATAAGTAAGTATGACAAATTTAAATGAAGTTGAGGTTCGCGACTTAATAGGTCGTTATGAGTCCGAGCTAAAGAAACTAGCCTATCAGTCCGATAGGGTTCGACAAACAATTTCTGAGCTAAGAGGCGGCGTTAGTGTTCAAAAAACTGCACCTGTTCAACAAAGTGCACCAAAGAAAAAAACACCAACGATTGTTTCTCCACCCGAAGGTGTTTATACTGGTACGTTTTCACATAGTACTGGTAATACAAGAAAATCTCCAAAGCAACCATCTATTTCTATCTCTGGAGCTTCTGTTGCAGATGTTTTATCTGGTTCTAACGAATTTGATTTACAAGAGAATGGGAGTGGCTATCGTCTTTCAGAATGGGATCATTTCATTGTTGATGCGTTGTCATCTGCAAAAATGACACTTGTCAATAATGATTTTTTCAGACTGGCGGCTAACCGAGTTAAAGCTCAAGGATTAGAAATGACTAGGACTCAATTGCACGGAAAAATCAACCGTAGTATTCATAAGTTAACACATAAAAGAGAAATGATTAAGAAAATCAGATTCTCTGGAAAAGGTTATGCTTATGCACTAAACGATTGGCTAGATAATAATGGAAAGCTATTGTTGAGGTACAAAAGGAAAAGTATTCAATAAGGTTTAATCACTCTAAAATTAAACAAGTTCAAAGATAAAGTTTCCCAATAGTTGTTGAATGTTTTAGAAGCATTCAACAACTAAACAGGATTTCTATGTCATTAAATTAAAGAATCTAATCTTTTTTGATTTTTTCAAATACTTTAAAAGTATAATCAAAATCATCTTTTTCGCCAGCCTTGTGAGGAACGGATGAAACCTCTTTCCAAATAGTCATATCTAACGTTGGAAAAAAAGTATCTCCTTCCAATTCCGTATGAACAACCGTCATATAAATTCGATCCAACAAGTCAAAACTTTCTTTATAAACCTTTCCGCCACCAATGATGAATGCTTCCTTTTCGCCATTATCATGAGCCAATTCTAACGCTTCTTGAATAGAATGCGCCATTAAGCAATTTTGAATAACGTAAAATGGATTTCGAGTCAAAACAATATTCGTTCGTTTAGGAAGCGGACGACCAATCGAAGCATAGGTTTTGCGCCCCATAATGATGTGATGATTCAAAGTTGTTTTTTTGAAAAATTTCAAATCATTGGACAAATACCAAGGAATGTCATTATCTCTACCAATGACCCAGTTTTCAGTGGCAGCTACTATTGCAGAAACTATCATTTAATTCTTAGTTAATTAGTTATTAGTTATTAGTATTAAAATGTGAGAAAATAGTGAAAGCCTATTATTTTGCTGCAAATCTACATATTTATGCTTTAACTTGCCTTTCTATTTCATTAAGAATTTCTTCAAAAGAAGTGTCTATAACTTCTTCATCTTTAAAATATTCTGGAAACGTTTTCGTCATAGCACCATAAAATTCTACCGAAAAGTTAATTGGTTTGAATATCTCACCAAGTGAATTACATTTGGCTAAAAAAAATCTTTGAATTTCGTCATTGGCATATAATTCGAAATATGTATTAGGAAGTGATTTTTTATCTGTCCAATAATTCGTATATAAACAGAGAATTTTTTTATTCTCTAATTCTAATAAGAACCAATTCTCAATAAAATATTCATCCAAAGCAAAATGTATTGCTCTGGTACACTTATATTCAATAACTTCTACTATCCCATTTTTTATTACTTTTTCAATGTTTTTAACATTAAATTGTTGCCGTTTTTTAAATTTACGTATTGTGTTGATAAATGAAATAAGAATGCCTATTATAACCATAATAAGTAGAATAGCACCTGATACATTTAGAATAGAGAAGAGTAAACAACCTAAAAGAATAAGACTAAAAATAATTAAATAATGAAATACAGGTTGAAGAAGAAATGATTGTTTTAATTTTTTCTCAAAAACTGCTTGAGTAATCCTAAGTTGCTGTAATTCAAGTTTTGTCAGAGGTCTTGTTTTTTTTATCATTTGAAGTTATGTTTTTTTACATGAAAAATGTATTATCAAAAGATAACGTAACACTTAGTCAAATAAACCTACCGTAGTAGGCAGGTTCGACAGTACATTATCTTAGTAGTGTAATATTCCCTTTTCTAAAATAGTCATTACCCTCTAAGCATTTGACTTTGAGCATATAACCAAAAACATCAGGCGCAAGCGGATAGTTTTTGAAAGTTCCATCCCAGCCAATATCCAAATTGGATGTTTCAAAAACAAGTTGTCCGCCACGATTGTAAACCGCAAAATAGAACTCCGCAACACCATTTGCACGAACATAGAGCATATCATTTTTACCATCATTGTTTGGCGTAAATGCATTTGGAATGAAAATATAAGGCATTTCGCACTCAAACGGACGAACAAAAATAGTTATCGTGTCAACGCCAATACAACCATCTTCGTCGGTTATAGTCAAGACATAACTCGTTGTTTCTAATGGCGAAGCAATAGGATTGAAAATCGAAGAATCGCTTAATGTTGAAAATGGCGACCAACTATAAATATAATCGAAATCGTCGGTCGCTGAAATCTGACTGACTTCACCTGGATAAATAGAATCTGGTGCAGCAAAAATATCTAAAGGCGGTGCATTAATCGTTGGGTCAACCAAAATAGTATCGTGTTGAAT
>CAZMEH010000100.1:0-7003 GCA_964564885.1 uncultured Saprospiraceae bacterium
GGCAAGCCGTGTGCCGTGTGCCGTGTGCCGTGTGCCGTGTGCCGTTTCTTGAAACTTCCACAATAATTTTCAAAGAACCATATTTAATAAGTAAATCTTACTTCGCATCATTAATAAACGCAAACGCATTTTTTAAATCTTGAATTAAATCCTCAACGTCTTCAATACCAACGCTTAGACGAATCAAAGAATCGGTTAAACCTACTTTTTGGCGATCCTTCCATGGAACCGAAGCGTGCGTCATACTTGCAGGATGTCCAATCAATGATTCAACACCGCCTAGGGATTCTGCCAATGAGAAATAATGCGTGTTTTCTAAAATTTTAGTAGCCGTTTCAAGTGTATTATTTTTAAAATCAAAAGACATCATTCCACCAAAATGACGCATTTGCTTTTTAGCAATCTTATGATTTGGATGGTCTTTTAGTCCAGGATAATAAACATTTGCCACTTTATCTTGTGACAATAAAAATGCAGCAATACGTTCTGCATTCTCACAAGCACGCTGCATACGCAAATGCAATGTCTTAATTCCTCGTAAGATTAAAAAACAATCTTGTGGACCTGGAACTGCGCCACTTGCATTTTGAATAAAGTATAATTTATCAGCGATTTTTTTGTTACTCGTAACTAATGCGCCAAGAATAACATCAGAATGACCTCCGAGATATTTTGTTGCAGAATGGCAAATAACATCTGCGCCCAAATCTAAAGGTGTTTGTAAATATGGTGATGCAAAAGTATTATCAACAACTATAATAATATCTTTATTGACTTTTTTAACCGCTTTACAAACCGCCTTGATGTCAATAATATTCAACATCGGATTAGTTGGCGTTTCAATCCAAAGTAGTTTTGTTTTTTTGGTAATGTGTTTTCTGATTGACTTTGGTTTGTTCATTTCAATGAACTTGAAATCAATTCCGAATGGCTCATATATTTTGCGCATTAAACGATAAGTTCCGCCGTACAAATCATTGGTACTCAAAACTTCGTCGCCAGGTTTAAGCATTTTCATAATAGCATCTGTCGCAGCTATTCCACTAGCATAACAAATACCATATTTACCATTTTCTAATGCTGCCAAATTATTTTGCAATACAGTTCTAGTAGGATTTTGACTTCTTGCATACGCATATCCTTTATGTTCACCTGGCGCACTTTGAACATAAGTAGAAGTTTGAAAAATAGGCGTCATGATTGCGCCAGTTGATGGATCTGGCTCAATGCCTGCATGTATTACCTTTGTATTGAATTTCATTATTTTATAATTTATAACTTCTTATTATTTGATTCTTCTTTCAAAATTTTCAATTTAAAATTATTTATTCTCTGCTGCAAAATTTGATTGAAAATAAATTTTTTATTGTTTAATCTAAACCGTTTTACCAACGTGAATATATTTAAGGTAGTTTTCCGAATTTTGTTTAAAATGTAATATCTTGGTTTTAATGGCTTAAACTCATGAACAAGTTCAATTATAAACATTGACAAAATTGAACAAATTTCCCTATGTTCTAATATCAAATACAGCGATTTTTTTTTGTAACTTGCGTTGCTTTTATATATTCCCAAGATATATGGTGAAGAAATATTAATAAGTTACATTAAGTATTCTAAAGTAAGTTATTAAATAGTTTTTCACAAAAGCCATAATTATTATCAGAAAGGTTTTGAATTGAGATAAAAATGGATTGGAAATCAAAAATAGACACGGATCGTTTGCCAAAACACGTGGCAGTAATCATGGACGGAAATGGACGCTGGGCAAAGCAAAAAGGAAAACCAAGGGTTTTTGGTCATCATAGTGGCGTCAAATCTGTTCGGGAAATATCAGAAGCCGCCGCAGAAATTGGTGTAGAATACGTTACGCTATATGCTTTTTCTACAGAAAATTGGAATCGTCCAAAGTTTGAAGTAGATGCATTAATGACGCTTCTAGTCACTACCATTCGCAGAGAAATCAAAACGCTTAATAAAAATAACATTCGCCTCGAAGCCATCGGTGATCTTGAAAACCTACCACCTAAATGCTATAAAGAGTTAAAGGAAGCTATTGAGAATACAAAAACGAATTCTCGAATGACTTTAGTATTAGCATTAAACTACAGCGGTCGCTGGGAAATCACGAATGCCGTCAAAGAAATTAGTGCTGCTGTAAAAGCGGGAGATTTGGAGGTTGACAGTATTACAGAAGATGTGATACAAGCGCATTTGAAAACTAATAAAATGCCTGATCCTGAATTGCTGATACGAACGAGCGGAGAAAGTAGGGTTAGCAATTTCTTATTATGGCAAATCGCTTATACCGAATTTACTTTTTTAGATCTTTTTTGGCCAGACTTTAGACGAGAACATTTCTACGAAGCCTTAGTAGATTTTCAAAATAGAGAAAGACGTTTTGGTAAAACGAGTGAACAAATCACGGTTTAATTTAAAACGAATTAGCATTATAATAGTAAGTAGTTGGCAGTATTTAAGTAGCAGTAGGCAGGCATACAAAATGCTGTAAAACAATACCTTAAGCTAAAATTATTGCCGAAATATCTACCTTAGCCTACTTACGTATTGAAATAAGGCAAAACGAACATTAGTGCGTTTCGTCTTATTTTTTTGTTAAATCATCTAAGGTTCTTTCATTGACTGCATCGAAATTTCCTTTTTTCTTACCTTTGTCTACTGACAACGTAGTCAACAAAACGCAAAAAATATGTATCCTAATTTATATTTCCTAATAGAAGGTCTTTTTGGTGTCAAACCTCCTCAGCTATTTTCTGTAGTTCAGAGTTTTGGTTTGTTCATGGCGGTGAGTTTTATTTGTGCTGGCGTGGTGTTGGTTCGTGATATTAAACGAAGAACAGCACTTGGTCAATTCTCTCCGGTCATAAGAGACAAAGTAATTACAGGAAATCCAACGCCTAGCGATCTGATTGTAAATGCATTGATTGGTTTTATTGTCGGTTTTAAATTACTATACATCGCTCAAAATTCAAGCGACTTCATAAGTAACGCACCCGATACATTGCTTTCTACAAAAGGTAGTGTGATTGGCGGTGTGATTGGCGCATTGCTTTTAGCGGCTTCAAAATATTGGGAAAAACGCCAAGAAGCTAAAAAATACAATGCAACAGAAAAGAAAACGATCAAAGAATCGGTTCAGCCACAAGATTACGTTGGTGATATTTTAATTGTAGCGGCTATTTCTGGTTTGATTGGTGCAAAGCTATTTGCGGTTATCGAATATCCTGCGGAACTATTAAAAGATCCTGTTGGTCAATTGTTGTCTGGTAGCGGTTTAGCTATCTACGGCGGTTTGATTGGTGGCTTTATTGGTGTTTTAATCTTCATTCGTCGTTTAGGTTTCAGTCCATTACATATGATGGATACGGCTGCACCAGCGATGTTATTGGGTCAAGGTATTGGTCGAATTGGTTGTCATCTTTCAGGTGATGGAGATTGGGGCATCGTGAATGTTAATCCAAAACCTTTTTCTTGGTTACCTGATTCGCTGTGGTCACTTACTTATCCACACAATGTTAACGGAACAGGTGTTTTGATGCCAGATTGTAAAGGAACGTTTTATACCGATAATTACTGTTATGAATTGCCAGAAGGCGTTTATCCAACATCAGTTTATGAAATTATTATGCTCGTTGGGCTTTTTGCATTGCTCTGGTTTGTCTTTCGTCATAAGTTTCAAACGCCAGGTGTTTTATTTTCTTGGTATTTAATATTGAGTAGTGTTGAGCGATTTTTAATAGAGTTCATTAGAGTGAACGATCGTTATATGTTCAATCTATCACAAGCTCAAATCATCGCAGTTGTGTTGTTCTTGCTTGGTATCGTTGGTATTTTTTACTTTAGACGAAGAGAAAAGAATTTACAAAAGGTATAGTTTTATAGGTTCTTTGCTCCCGAGCCTCGGGAGTGGAAGTGTTGAAAACGGCTGACGGCAAACGGCAAACGGTAAGACATCTTTATTCGTAATTTTCTACGAAAAAAATTCATAGAACCGTTTTAGATAACTCAGACGTTTGATATTTTTTGAAAAATATTAAACGTTTCTTAATATATTCCAATGTTAAAAACAGTTGATTTAACCTATCAGTACGATAATGAAACAAATATTCGTTTCCCAGATATTGAATGTCAAAATGGAGAACATTGGCTATTATTAGGGCAATCGGGAACAGGAAAAACAACGTTATTGCATTTGCTTGGTGGTTTAAGAAAAACACAAAAAGGCAATGTCATTATTGATAATCAAGATTTAAATCAATTGTCAACAACGGCATTAGACCACTTTAGAGGAAAGAAAATTGGTATTGTTTTTCAACAATCGCATTTTGTCGCCTCTCTAACGGTGGAAGAAAACCTGTTACTCGCTCAATATTTGGCAGGAAATAAGGAAGATAAATCAATTGTTCATCACTTATTGGAGCAACTGAATCTAAAACATAAGCTTCAATCGAAGCCAAATGAACTCAGTCAAGGAGAGCAGCAAAGAGTTGCGATCGCTCGTGCTTTGGTCAATAAACCAAGTGTGATTTTAGCTGATGAGCCAACTTCTGCGCTTGACGATGATAATTGTGATGAAGTGATAAAGTTACTAGAAGAACAGGCAAAACAGCAAAATGCCACTTTATTGATTGTAACACACGATCAGCGATTGAAGTCGTATTTTGATAATCAAATTGTCTTGGAGAAGATTTAGTTGAGAGGAGAGAAGAGAGAACGCTACGCCGTCAGATCGCCTACGACTGTCAGAGATAAGGATATAAGTTAAAGTAGTAGCTTACTCTTCATATAAATAAAAACGGTTCATACACAAAATGTATGAACCGTTTTTATTATAGTTTTATCTGACAGTCCCGAGTACTCGTGGACGATCTGACAGCGTAGCGTTCCCTCTTCTCACTTCTAAAATACTATTTTGCAACAATCAAAGCGGTACGTTCTAAACCTGCTCTACGATGTTTCAAGACCGATTTGTAACCAGGCATATGTTCCAATGCTAATAATTTAGACGGATTAGGATATTGCATAACAGCAACTCCTGCCCAACTTCCTTGAGTTGCCTTTGGAGAGTTTCCTTCTAATAAAGGAGCGCCAAGTTTAGCACTAAATTCAAGATTTCCACCCATCATTAAGACACTTCGCATCGCTGTAACACTATATTTTTTAAAATATGCTGTGCCACCGCTAATCGTTGAGTTTTCTTCAGATTCGCCGTATTGAGCTTTTTTATAAGGTTGTAATAAGTTAATCATAAAAGCCTTAGAGGCTCTTTGGTTAGCAAGATGTCTCTGAATTTGATCCTTTCTTGGTACAATGCCGCCTTCACCTTGAAAAGTATTTGCAATATCATCGACAGTACCTTTTGGGTTAGATTTATTATAAAACCAACCGATTGGTCGGAGCATTTTGAAAGCTAAAGTAACTATCTTAGAAGGCATACTTACATCTGCACTAAACAATTGTAAATCAAGTACTTCATTACTAGATAAGCCACTTTTTTGAGCAACAGTCAATGCTTCGGCAGACGAAAATTTAAAAACGGCAGCATGTGTCCAATACTCATCACCGTCGCCGATAAAAGTATATTCGCACTCCCACCAATGAAGGCATTTTCCACCAAATCCTTCAAATTTACGTTTTAGGATGTTGCCATCTGCTAGTTTTTCGAGTCTTAGGAAATAAAAGAAAGTTCTTGACTTCTCATTTGAGGTAAAGGATTGCAGACTCGGTAAAAGTTGCTTCATGTTTGTTTTCTCAATTTATAATGGCTTGCAAGCATACCAATGGTAAGACTTATTTGCTGGTTAGTTACTGATATTTTTCCAGTATCTTAATGACTGCTTTGTGTTTATATACTTTAGCTACATCCAGTGCAGTCATTCTATCAAATATACCTCTAATATTTGGTTTAGCACCATTTTCAAGCAAAAAACTCACAATTTCTGCCTGTCCTGCTTGTGCAGCCTCAATCAATGGTGTCGTCAAAAATTCAGGATGTTGATAGTTTGGATCTATTCCGTTCATGATATGATAACGAACAATATCCAAATCACCTTTTTCGGCGCATGCTACTAATTCTTTCCAATCTCCTCCCATTTTTTATTTTTTTAAAAAGATATGAATACGAACAAGTAGCGCGAACAGCCTGTTCGCCACGCTAATGCTCGTGTCCTTGTAATTGTATTAATATTGTGCGCTTGTGTTACGCAGCGAACAGGCTGTTTGCACTACTTTGCTCGTGTTTATTTGATATTTTACATAATATATTGAAACTCTTTTCTTAAATAACTAAACTTCCAAGCTTCCCAATCATTAACCAAACTAGCCTTCACAGGATTATTAATCGCATAAGTAACTTGATGATTAAAATCGGTTCTATCTCTCATCAAATGGTCATAACTTTCATGTTGCCAAAAGTTGTCACGTTTTTCACCTTTACTAGCTTTTCCGAATAGTATCTCATTGGCTTTTTGTCCAGTATAGCTTTTTAAATCTTTCAAAATTAAAAATAATTGCTTTGTACATTTATAAATTACTAAATGAATATGATTCGACATAATCGAATAAGCAACTAATTTAAACACTTGCCCGTCTCTGTAATGTAAACTATCAGCAATCAATTGAGCAATAGTAGGATTTTTCAACCATGTTGGACCTTGTATCTCGCCATCAAGCAAAGTATCAAACTTTCCAAAATATAAATGCTCCGCTTGTTGACGAGCAATTTGTTTTTCTTTTTTAGATAAATCGGATTGCTTAATTTCTGAAATTTTAATACCTCTTGCATCTTTTAAGGTTTGAATGCGGTCTTTTGGCAAAGTGCCAGATAAGCAAATTGTAATCGCAAAAACGCCATTTTTTGGTTGGAGATGCGGTAAGTTTCGTTTGTAGAATGTTTTGTGGTTTTTCATCGTAATTATTTCCAACAAATATAAAAAAAGTAACACACAAGTAAAAGCAAAGTAGCGCGAACAGCCTGTTCGCC
>CAZMEH010000101.1:0-1763 GCA_964564885.1 uncultured Saprospiraceae bacterium
AGGTTCCAAATACACCGTATCAGGAACAGTAAAAAAAGACAACAAAGGCGTCTTAGATCTTTATGTTGAAGTATATGATAAAGACATAATCAGAGATGATTTTCTTGGTCTTGGAGTCACTGATTCTACTGGAGCATTCAGTGTTTCTTTTGATGCTTCCAAGTTCCAAAATTTTATAGATAGAAAACCAGACTTGTATTTTGTAGTCATTGACTATGGAATGAAACTTCTGAATACAAAAAAACAAGTAATTTCTAATGCAACTGAAAATACTCCTCCTATTAATCTCGTAGTGGATAAGTTAAATGAAAAAACTCGTCAATTAATCAACAACACGCCTGTTGACGGTTGGAAGGGTGGATTTGGAAAGCCCGATCCTTCTACGTTAACAATGGAAGGAAATTTAGACAACATTGATAAGTTGCAACGTCAACAGAAAGTAGTTTGGCCTGAGTTTAGTTGGAACTCAGAACCTGATGCAGAAAATAAAAAGAGATGCTTTCAGATGTTTGCTCCCGATATTTCCAGACTAGGTTATACTGATAAAGGACAAGTATATTCAGTCATTTGCCCTCAACAAGGCTTTGCAACCAAAAATTTTGGAAGCTTAAATGTGGAAGTTACCGTAACAGGAACTAGAGGTTGGGTAGACGAACCAAATAGAGAAGTAGGTGCACAGATGATGGTTCTTGGTAAAATTTGGTTTGCTCCTAGTGCTAAAGAACGTAAGATTGTAAAACTCCTTAAGACTTACTTTGAATATAAAGGATTGCCTTTTCCAGGAAGTAAGGCAGATGCTATTGTGATAGAAACTTTCCAACCTGGTAATTGTAAAGTAAAAGAATTTCCACTTGTTTCAGGTAAAAGTAAGGAGTTTGATATTCCTGAATTTGCCGAGCACAAAGAAATTTCGTGGTCAGTAGCTAGCTTAGGTGTAGAAATCGGAGGTATCAAGCCAACAAAAAGTCTAATTGTAGATGAATTTAATCAGTTTATACTAAATGCTTTTAATACCGCAAGTGGTAATATGCTTAAAAAAGGAAATACTCTATATTGGAATGTATGGTTCACTGCTCCTGAGACGGTAAATCAAGAAGAGTGGAAGAATCATACAGATTATTGGAGAAAATCTATACAGGCAGATCACGGTTCTCCTGATGGACTAGGAACAAAGGCAAGATATTTTGACGGAACTGTATTTAGACCATTAAAAAATATAGCTATAAAGGAATTACCTAAAATTATTGCTTTTGTAGTAAAACATATTGGTCAAAAAGAAGCGGATGATCTAATGGATGATATAGCAAAATCCGAAGAAGATTAAGCGTTTAATGGCACTAAATTAGCCGTC
This sequence comes from uncultured Saprospiraceae bacterium, assembly GCA_964564885.1. Taxonomy (GTDB): domain Bacteria; phylum Bacteroidota; class Bacteroidia; order Chitinophagales; family Saprospiraceae; genus CAKZLL01. Next base: position 1,352 of record CAZMEH010000101.1, read on the forward strand.
AGATAACTTCGCTTAAAGCAACATAAAACGGTCTGTTTTGGCTTATAGTCATCATGTATTTAATGGTCAAAAACCACAAGTAACAGCTAGTTTTTTATTTCTTATTCTTTTGGCTAGAACAGCCTTTCGGTGCTTTGGTGCGCTGAAAGGCTGTTTTTTTGTTTTAAATTACGATGATATAAGATCTCAAACATTTTGGAAATGTTTAAGATCTCGTTTGAAAATTTAAGTAATAGTTCTAGTTTTCCAATTGAAGCTAATTAAAGTGATTTTATCTAAGATTACAATAAAATTAAACAGTTTTTTTTCAAGAAAGTGTTAAAAAAATTAACACATATCCCAATATAATTCTAAAAATTATGACAATTTAACATAGTTGGTTTCCCCCCTTTTTTACCAGTAAAAACTGTTT
>CAZMEH010000102.1:0-5298 GCA_964564885.1 uncultured Saprospiraceae bacterium
CAATTTTCCAATTTTCCAATTTTCCAATTTTCCAATTTTCCAATTTTCCAATTTTCCAATTTTCCAATTTTCCAATAGCGAGTTCTCGCCACACGTCCTCCATTATCTAACTAAAAGTAAAGTTCCAGATTTCCTAACAGGAGCTTCCTCAAACCTTGGAATCAATTCATAATCCAAGACCCAGATATAAGAATCTTGTGGTAATTTTTGTCCATCGAATCGACCATCCCAGCCAGCATTTAGATTTGTACTGGAGTACACTAATTCGCCCCAGCGAGTATAAACTTGAAACAAATAACTTTGAAATTCACAACCATTTTTGACTTTTAATTCTATTCGGTCATTCGTTCCATCGTCATTTGGAGTAAAGACATTCGGCACGCCAACTCGACATTGACAAGCTTGATAAGTGACAACGATTTCATCAGAATTTTGACAATCACCATTTGCAACGGTCAAATTATAAGTGCCGCTAGGTGCTGAAACATCATAAGTAGAAGTCGTTTCGCCATCTTGCCAAAGATAAGTTGCGCCCGAAAAGGTTTGATCTGCTTGAAGTGTTAAATTTTCATCCAAACAAAGCGTCGTATCATTTCCAAGTTGAACCACAGGATATTCATTATAATCAATTTGAATCGTATCACTTTTTGAACAACCATTATTATCGGTAATTTCTAAAATATATTCACCTGCGGTAGTTATCGTAATAGAATCGGTTGCGTTTCCTGTATTCCAAGTATAGTTCACGCTGCTGATATTTGTAAAAATAGTCATCGGCTCATTTCCACAAAGCGTCGTATCTACGCCAAGTTGCGGTTTAGTCGCTTCTTCAAATTTAACATCAGTAATAATCACACTATCACAGCCAAAAAAGGAGGTTAAAGTATCGGTAAAAATGCCATTAGCGAACTGAAATGCTCCACCAACCATAATACTATCGCCAACACAAAGCGTTTCTTGTACTTGCGTTGTTCCATTTGAGCCACTCGTCAATGTAACGCTGCCCGATTTGACACAATTCGATAAAAGTCGAATATCATCAATCGCAAAGTCATTTCCGCCACTTGAAAGAGTCGTATTGCGAATGCATAAAGTCAAAGAAGTATTTGTTCCAGAATTCCATGACGCAGTGAATTGTTGCCAATTGCAGAGACTTTGTGAAAGAACGAAATCAGCACCTGATTGACTTCCATTGAATTGAGCTTGTAGAACTGCGGTATTATTAACCGTTACGGAAGTTGCCCACATTTCAAAATTATAAACGGTATTGGGCGTTACTGAAATGGTTTGACACCAAACATTCGTATTAGAAAATACGGCACCATTTAGAACCATCATATTAGTTCCAGCATACGGCGTATGGTCATTGCAGGAAGAATAACTACTGTGTCCGCTGTTCGGATCGTCGGTCACTAAGTACGTTCCCGCAAAAGTTATAGGTCCTGAACCGCCTCCTGGACCTGGTATATAACCTGTTGTGAAACCTGTATTTCCATTTTCAAAATCACCATTCGTTATTTGATTCGTTGTATCTGGCGAAGCAATTTGGTAAGTATAAGTGGTGGTATTACTAACGGATGCAATCGGATTTGGTGAATTCGGATCGTCTAATCCTGTAGTTGGCAACCAACTATAAGTAGCGTTGCTCGGGACTGTTCCTGTAATAATGGTATTCAGTTGAACGCTAATGCTATCACAAAAAGTAGTATCTGGTGAGACCGAAACACTATGATTACATTGTGCCCAACTGATTTGAGAGGAAAATAAAAATAAGAAGATAAAGAAAGGTATAAATCTTTTCATAAGTTAACGTTGTAGTAAAATTAGTTTGATATGAAATCGCAATGTGAATTTACAAAAAATCAAAGTTTAAACTAGAGAATTGTTTGTTTTGCATCGCATGATTTGCAATACCGATAGTTATCGGTATTTTAACTTGGAAAATCTAATTAACAAGCACATCGCAAAGTTTTTGTTTTAAAACAAAGGCTAAACAAACAAAATGTTTTTAAATCCTCCCTTTTTTTAATAAATTTGCAAATATTGAGCAATTATCATCAATGAATTTTAATCTCCTCTAACTCCTTTAATCTCGATTACTATTGGGATTAGAGAAATGAAGAGCGGTTAAAACAATGAGCTATAAATGGACAGAACTGGAAATATAATTTCCCTATCGGGAATGTACCAAGAATACTTTTTAGACTATGCTTCGTATGTGATTTTAGAACGTGCCATACCATCGGTATTTGATGGTTTGAAACCTGTACAGCGTCGAATATTGCATTCGATGAAGGAAATGGATGATGGTCGTTATCACAAAGTAGCTAACGTTATTGGTAACACGATGAAGTATCATCCGCATGGTGACGCAGCCATTGGCGATGCTATGGTGAATGTTGGTCAAAAGGATTTGTTGATAGATTGTCAAGGTAACTGGGGCGATACTAGAACAGGTGATAGAGCGGCGGCAGCTCGTTATATTGAAGCACGATTGACCAAGTTTGCGCTGGAAATTGCTTTCAATGCAAAGACAACTCAATGGCAATTGTCTTACGATGGTCGAAACAAAGAGCCGAATGTTTTACCAATGAAGTTTCCGTTGTTGTTGGCGCAAGGCGTTGAAGGTATCGCAGTTGGTTTGTCCACTAAGATAATGCCGCACAACTTCATTGAATTGATAAAAGCGTCTATCAGCTTGCTTAGAGGTCGAAAAGTTAAACTGTATCCTGACTTCATGGGCGGTGGTTCTGTCGATGTGGCAAACTACAATGATGGTAAACGTGGCGGAAAAATTCGAGTTCGTGCAAAAATCGAACAAGTTGATAAAAGTACGCTTGCGATTCGTGAATTGCCTTATGGCGTAACGACGACTTCGCTGATTGATAGCATTCTTAAAGAGAACGAGCGAGGAAAGATTAAAATCAAGAAAGTAATTGACAATACTGCAAAGGATGTTGAAGTCTTGGTTCAGTTAGGTCGTGATATTTCTCCGCAAGTGACGATTGATGCGCTTTATGCTTTTACAAGTTGTGAAAGTTCTATTTCGCCAAATGCTTGTGTCATCGTTGGTGACAAACCGCATTTCTTGACGGTGAGCGATATCTTAGAAACCTGTACGGAGAAAACAAGATATTTACTCGAATGGGAATTAAAAATTAAGAAAGCCGAATTAGAAGAAAAATGGCATTTCTCCAGTTTAGAAAGGATTTTCATTGAGAAACGTATTTATCGAGATATAGAAGAATGTGAAAATTGGGAAGCGGTTTTGGTCGCTATTGATAAAGGTTTACAACCATTTATTAAGACTTTCAAAAGAGCTATTACGCAAGAAGATATTGTCCGATTAACTGAAATTAAAATTAAGCGTATTTCTAAATTTAACACTTTCAAGGCAACTGAAATCATCAGAAAGCTGGAAGAAGAGTTAGAGCAAGTAGTGCACGATTTAGCGAATATCATTGATTTTACGGTTAATTATTACCAAAATTTATTAGATACATACGGTAAAGGTCGAGAGCGAAAAACAAAAATTGAGAGTTTCGATACCATTCAAATGACTCAGGTAGTGGCTAATAATAGCAAACTATATGTTAATAAAAAAGAAGGTTTTATTGGTCATAGTTTGAAAAAAGGAGAGAATGTAGAGTTTGTTTGCGAATGTTCTGATATTGATGATGTTATTATTTTCCGAAAAGATGGAAAGTATTTAGTTACTCGAATTTCGGATAAGCAATTTGTCGAGAAAAACATCATTCATGTTGCGGTTTGGAAGAAAGGTGATGAGCGCACCACTTACCATGCAGCTTATTTGGATGGAAAAACGGGACGAACTTTCATCAAGCGTTTCAACGTAACGGCAATCACTCGTGATAGAGCGTATGATATTACGCAAGGTACGCCGATGTCAAAATTATTGCATTTCAACGCTTATCCAAATGGTGAATCTGAAATTATAAAAGTTCAATTGTCGCAAACTTCAAAAGCAAGAACTTTGGTTTTTGAATACGATTTTGCAGATTTATCCATCAAAGGAAGAACATCTAAAGGTAATTTATTATCAAGATACCCTGTTCGTAAAATATCGCATATTGGTGTTGGAAAATCAACACTTGGTGCAATGAAGTTTTGGATGGATGAGGTTTCTGGTCGAATAAATACAAGTGACAGAGGTCTGTTTTTAGGTGCATTTGACACAGGAGATTTATTATTAGTGATTTATACCAATGGTACTTATGTATTAATGACACCAGAAGAAACGCACAAGTTTGAAGTAAAAGACGTGGCGGAGATTGTGAAATTTTCACCAGAATTGACTATTTCAGCGGCTTATTACGACGGCGAACGCAAGGAAAGTTATGTCAAGCGTTTTCAAATTGACACCACTTCACTAGATAAACCGTTTACATTTATTACAGAAACTAGAAGTTCAACGATGCTGTTAGTCACGACAAAGGAAGAACCGAGGATTTCTTTTGTTGAAAAAGAACGCAATCAGTCAACGACGCATGAGTTAGATATGGCGGAGAAAGTAAGTGTAAAAGGAAGAACTTCACTCGGTAATCGAATCAGTAAAACAAAAGTTCGTACCGTAAAATTGATTGGTTTCAAAAAGGAAGAAACACCGAAACCAGCAGAAAGTAAGCAAGTAGAAGAGGAAAAAGAAGAACCGAAGAAAGATACATTATTTTAAAAGTAGAACGAACAGCCTGTGCTTGCATCCCGATTTCTCGGTGGTTCGTCACGCTAACGCTTTGTAATAATATTTGTCTACGAGCACTAGCAGGGCGAAGAGGCTGTTCGCTCTACAAAATAATTACCTATGTCCAATCAACGAATAGATACAACACCTTACGACAATCTATATTTTATTGGATTAATTGGGCTAGTTATGTTTTTTGCATTTTTCAAATCGGCAGAATTGCCTTTGCTGGATGCGGTCGAATCTCGAAATGGCGTTAACGCTGTTGAAATGTGGACTTCTCACGATTTCTCAACCGTTACTTATGGTAATCAAATCGACGTTTGGAATGCAAAACCACCTTTATCCATTTGGGTAACAGGTCTTTCATTACAAATTTTTGGTTTAACTGCATTTGGATTGCGTTTGCCAATGGCGATAGCGACCATTTTTCTATTTGTATTTTTATATCGAATCATTCGCCTCTATCAACAAGCTGATTTTGCATTTTATTCTTGTTTGTTGTTGCTTGCCGCAAAGGGATTAGTCGGACGACACGTTACTGATTTGGGAGAATATGATGCTATTTTTACTTGTTTAGCGATGGCAGGAACGTA
>CAZMEH010000103.1:0-3950 GCA_964564885.1 uncultured Saprospiraceae bacterium
TTCAAACTAAAAATGTCATTAATCTAAAATGGTTATTCTTTTTAATCATGGGATTATTGACGCTTGAATGGTTTGGTCGTCGTTATTTTGGAGCTTACTAGAGAGAAAACAGAAGACAGGTCGCTACGCTGAGAGATCATTCACTCCGCTCATTGTCAGATTTTAAAACATGCGAAACGAAAAAGGCTACACTTTACGAAGTGTAGCCTTTTTGTATTATGAAATAAGAGATTTTTAATAAAAAATATTCCTGATCTGCCGACAGGTAGGCAAAGCGAATGTTCTAACCTCTGATAGCGAAGCGATCTGACTTCTTACTTCAAGACTTTCCCAGTAGCAATCAATTCATTATTTTCATAAACAGCATAAAAGTAAATTCCTTTTACCAAATGCGCTGTTTCCATTTGATAAAAAGAAGCCGCATTATTCAAATCAATAACTTGCACGATTCTACCTAAATTATCATACAATCGAATAATAATCGGTTCAACCGATTCCGTTTCAAAAGAAAGGTATTGATTAAATGGATTCGGATAAACCTTAATATTTTCATCTAGTGCTTGTTCCGTTGTTGGCGTAATACAATTCGCACTTGTACCAATCATATTATTATCCATCCAGCTTAGGCGATTTGAAATCCAGTTTTTAAGAAAATTAACCTCATCTTGATATGTTGCACCAATATAATAATTAGGCCAAACGTATTGCCCAATGACATTATCCCATTTGTCAAAGTTTCTAATTCGAGCATCCGTCGTCAATAAAACCATTGAGTCAATATAGTGATGAATAGTATCTGTGTGCAAAACATTAGAGCGCAATTCTTGCCAACGGCAATTAAAGTCATTTCTAAAATTAGCATCACTGACTAGTTTACTCCAAAAAACAGGAAATGGCGCACCACAAACATATCTTAAGTCAAACGCCCAACCATCGTAATCTCCTGCATCACAAAAATCTTCATTACCGTAACCTAAGTTGAAATCCCAAATTGGTCCAGCATGAATTTTTCCGCCGTTGCTATCTTTCTCTTTATACATGAAAGCACTCAAACGATAAGCATCGATATTTCTAGTGATTTCTTGAATCAGCATGTAATCAATAAACGACGGCACATCGAGCCAAGCAGGATAACCCGTTACAGTATCATTGAAAGCACTTGTATTCATCATCGCTTCAAAACTATTGAAATGACCCTTTAGATAATCTTTCTGCTTTTGATGCAAACCATCTGCGCTAGGATGATGATAAGCATAATAACCATAACCGTAAGGCGAGAGCCAACCATTATCAACACCCATATCTCGGTCAATTTTAAAAATATAACCGCCAGTCAATTCGTCACCTAGTGTATCCGCAGGAGAAACTTTAGAAATATCAACCCGGTTTTTATCCCGTTTAATTTTTTCTTGTAAAACATAAACGCCCCAATATTCGTCATTCAAAAATACTTCACAAAGTCTTACACGAGGATTATAACGACCTAATTGACCGCCAATATGATAAGTAACTACATTGCGAAGTAAGGTTTTATCAGTATATGGACCATGCAAACTCCAATCGTTTTCGCTAGGCATTCCGAGTAGTTCCACATTATTATTATCTCCAAGTGAATCCCGAGTTTCTAATCCAAAGCCTTTTTTATCAAACATCAATGAAGATGCACCTCTGAGTTCTATTCCAATTTTATTATCATAATTATTAGGAATATCATCCAAATAGTTCAAGTTCCCAACACCATTGTGGATAACTTGCATATCAGCGGTAATTTTTATTTCCTCTATAATCACTTGACCATTCGTATTGATTTTGATTAAAGGCAAGTTAGAAGCAACAAAAGGCGTGATAAACCAACTCGGCACAGGATTGTATGAAGTTCCTGTATCATTCAAACCAACAGACAAAAAGAATCTTGCTGACATGTCAGAAGATGTTGCATTATAATTATGTACTTGAATCGCTAACGTATTATTTCCTTCTTTCAAATACTGATTTAGCTTACTTTTATTTAAAGTAAATGCCGAAGGATTTCCACCTTGATACATCACCGCTTCTCTAAAAGTGTCTGCTACGTCCGTGTGACTTGGCATGACGCCAACTGTTCCAATATTCGCTCTTGTAATTTCTTGTCCATTCAAATAAGCCACAAAAGCATCATCGTAATCCGCATGAAGAACAGCGGCTAATATTTTTGCCGTGTCAATAATGTTAAAATCTAAGCGCATATACATCGCAAGGGTAGGAGCAATGACGGTGTTGTCGTCACCATCAACGTAGCCTATTCCGCCTTGACCTGTTAGCCAGGTGCTAGGCGTGTAAGTTGGTTGATTCCAGTTCGGATTAGGTGGAGTCGAGCTATTAGCGTAATAACTCCAAGTATCTGTCTCAAAAACAACTGTTTCCCAATGATCAATATTAGCCAATTGACCGATGGTAAGAAACGGCGCTAGACATAAACTAGCGATTAGCAACGATTTGAAATAATTCATAATTCTTTTTCTATAGTCATTTAAAATATAATTCTCTTATTGAACTTGCCTAAGATACTATTACTAAAACAAGCTCATTGAGTTCTTTAACAATTATTGCCTTTTGTACCAATAGACTAAAGTCATCTTAGAAAATATAAAAATATGTTTTGGCAATGAATATCAAAGAACCAAAAATTTTAGGAAGTTGGGAGTCGAATAGTTTACAATTTTTATAAATTTCAATTAAACGGACAAATTTGTGTAAAACTAGCTTCTTTACCGAATTTATTAGAGAATATACAACAATTAGAAACGTGTAAAATGCTTATTAAGTTTGGTTCTCTGAAAATTATTGTGGAAGTTTCAAGAAACGGCAAACGGCACACAGCCTGCCACGCCTGCCCCGAAATACCAGAAGAAACCTCGTGAGCAAGGCGTTTTACTATTAATTTTCTTTGAAAATTACTTTTCCACAATAATTTTCAAAGAAGCTTAAGTTCTTTCAGAACACAACTTGCGCATAAAAGTAATGAGAATAACGAAGCTGTTGAAGTTCCAAAATGAAAGCGCTTTGGAAGGATCTTAGAGATGAGCCTGTGAAACCTTTTTTTAAGATATTGAACTAATGTAACTTTTTTGTGAAAGCTCTCAAATAATTGGCACTTATCCACAAAACTACTCACAATGTTAACGATAATGTGGATAACTATGTAATCTATACACATTTCACACATTCAAATCTAAGGTTTTACTAAAAAACCTCTTTAGAATCGCTCATATCGCAGATTCACAAAAAACGGGATAAAAAAGTTATTAACACCTTTTAGATTCTTCAAAAAATTTACAAAATTTACACTTGAATGATTCTTAAAAAGAATCGCATATTTTGAATATATTAATTATTTTAAAATATGTTTTAAATAACTACAACTTCTGACTAAATCAATGAGTATCACTTTTTGGCGAACGTTTTCCACAATTGTTATCCACATTTAGGCGTTTTTGTGGATAACCGTGAAACATTAGAATCTAAATAGTTCTTCAAAATTTATTGAATAAGTCGCAAAGTCTTAGTACGCCAGCTTCTCCCTGCTTCCCACGTCTGCCCCTAAATCTCGGTGGAAACTTCGTAAAAACTTTCGTGAGAAGCTGCTATACAAACGCTTTACTTGATCGATCCAACTATTAATACTATTTTTGCCGCCTACTGCCAGCGAAGCCGTAGTCTATCGAAAAGGTTTTGGAAAAAGATGTCTACCAATGTTGGCTTTTTCACGATGATGGTTCATTGAAAAATTCTGTGGAAATTATAAAAGATTGTTTGGTTCTTTGAAAAATCCTATGATAAAATTTTTTTCGTAGAAAAAATGCATTGCCCACGAGAAACCGTGGCAAGCTGTGCGCCGTCAGCCGATTTTTGAAACTTCCACGGTATTTTTCAGAGAACCGATTGTTTTTTATAAAATTCTATTGACAAAA
>CAZMEH010000104.1:0-1952 GCA_964564885.1 uncultured Saprospiraceae bacterium
CCGACAAAGGCAGGCACGGAGAAACCAATAAACAGAGCTAGCTTATTAGTTTTCAGTACTCGTTTTCTCTGTGTGTTTGTGTCTTCGTATTTCAAAATAAAAATATATCGTAATATAAATTATTCTATAACCAAACTATCTTCACTGGCAATTTGAGTTATTATTTCGCCATTACTTAGTGAGTTTTTAATTAAAAAATATGAATCCTACTAGAGCAAACTCCATTAACGGATTAATCCTTGTGTTATTAGGCTTTTTCACTTACTTAACTAGTTTAAATCCAATAGCAATTGGGCTTATTCCGCCAGTCGCAGGAATCGTTTTTATTGCCACTACTCCACTTCTCAAGAAAAACCAGCCATGGCTCTATTTTTTTATTATTGGTTTAAATATTTTACTATTAGGCTTATTATCACAACAGTTTGTTGAAGCTTTGGGAAATGATAGTGAAATACGTTTTTTATCCAGATTAGGCACAATGCTATTTAGTTGTTTGGTTTCTTCCGTTGTCTTTATCAAATACTATTTGGAGAATCGTTGGAGGATTTGATATTTAAAATAAGAACAAGATGAAGCCCGTTATCCTTTAAATATTTTAAACCTCGAATAACACGATATGAAATGGATAACCATTCTATGCTTAGTTCTAACGACAAACTTAACGGCTCAAAATTTAATTCCGAATCCAAGTTTTGAAAATAATAACTGTTGTCCGTCAACCTATAGCATGTTCTATTGTATTCAAGGTTGGGCAGCGCCAACAAAAGGTACAACCGATTATTATTCCTCTTGCGAACTCAAACACTATACGCCAGTTGTACGAACGCCAACCAATTTTTTTGGTCACCAACAACCTGTTGACGGCATTGCTTACATTGGCTTATATCTATATTATCACACCGATTATAGGGAGTACGCTTTAACAAAACTCAAAGAACCGTTACAGGAAAACGAAACTTATCATTTGAATTTTTGGATAAGTTTGGCAGATACAGCAGGAACAGCGATTCGCTCTTTAGGTGTTGCGTTTACAGATACGCTTTATAAAAAGAAGCAATTCACCAACATTACAGAAGTTCCGTATTCCGAAGTGTATTTAACGGATAGTTCATTTATAAAAGACAAAAAACAATGGTTTCAATTGAATATGGATTACAAAGCGAAAGGCGGTGAAACCTTTCTAATGATTGGAAATTTTAAAGATAATGCGTCAACTGATACGCTTCAATTAAATGATAATCATACTTCTTTTGATGAACGTTTTGACTCTTATTACTATTTAGATGATGTTTGTTTGGACATCATTAGAACTGATGGAACTTGTTCTTGTATCAATGATGGTGCACCAATGATTACTAATGATAGCATTTATAAAGAATTAGAAAACTTCACAGATACAAGTCAAAATCGTTCGCCTCAAGCTGGCGAAATTATCATTTTAAAAAATATCTATTTTGATTTTGATAAAGCTAGACTTGGTATAAAATCCGAGCCAGAACTCAGAAAACTATATCGTATCCTCAATGAATTTCCTCATTTAGAAATCGTCATCAACGGACATACCGACAGCGAAGGAAACGATGATTATAATTCAGGGTTGTCCGAAGCTAGAGCTTTAGCGGTTTATTCTTGGCTCGTTCAGCAAGGTATTTCTTCTGGAAGGTTGGACTTTAAAGGCTACGGAGAAACACAGCCGATTGATACAAACGAAACCGAAAATGGTCGTCAAACGAATAGAAGAGTTGAGTTTGAAGTAAAGAAAATGTAATCACTGGAAACTATTCCTACATCCAAGATCATAGTACTGTACATTTTTTAGAACAGAGATGAGAGAGCAGAGAAAAGAGATTTTTTTGAATTTTTTATCATCGCCGATACTTCGGGACATATTGATAACCAATGAGTTATAAATTTAAATCCTTGTCTCTCTTCTCTCTTCTCTGCTCTCTCTT
>CAZMEH010000105.1:0-3025 GCA_964564885.1 uncultured Saprospiraceae bacterium
GTAGCACAACAGGACAGGCTATAAATCGGATAGGAAAATTTCAATTCCAATATGGTTCGATTAAAAGCCGTAGCTTACGCAGGCAAAAGTAACTGTTTATCAACGAAATAACAAATGAAAAACCATTAAAAATCAACTAAAAAAGCGTCGACCTTCAATAGTACGATTTTAGCTGGAGTTCGACAACCTAGATAGCAGCCTTAGAAAGCTGTTTTTAATAAAAAAGCATTATTTCAAAGAACAATCATAAGTCTTCCATGAGAAGACCGACGACCAAAAGAGCGGAAATTAGATAAAATCACTAATCTCATTCTTATCCACACCAACCACTTCTTTATCTAGCCAGCGAGGACTTCTGCTGCTAAAGATAATAAAACTATCGTAGCTCAAATCCATAATTTGACTAGCTTTGAATTTTAGTTCCTCTAATTGCAAAGCCGTTAATTCTCCTTCAAAAACAGAATTCTGAATCCAATTCAAATACTGACGACACAGTTTAAGCATCTTTACTACTCGCTTTTCTCCACAATCATAAACTGCTATTATATACATAAGTTAAATTTAAAGAAATGAACATTGAATAGCAAACCCTTGCCAATATTTTTACTGAGGTTTTGGGATTGAACATTAAAAAAACTACCACCACATCTTAAAAGGCTCATAACTTTCTCTATCTTTCAAAATATACTTCACCACTTTATGGCATTCCAGCCAAACCAAACGCTTATAACTCACCTTTCGGTCAAGTTTCCGATGATGAATAGTTTCCTTTAACTTCTCTTCGTAAGCGGTAATAAAAATCTTCTTGCCAGCCTCATTCAACAAACAACGATTTAGTTCCTTATGAAAATGTTTAGCCTGTAACTGTCGCCGATTCAGCAGTTTAAAAATTACTCTATCAACTAATAAAGGCTTAAAAACCTCCGCCAAATCCAACGCCAAAGAATAACGACGAGTGCCAGGTTCATGCAAAAAACTAATCGTAGGATTGAGTTGAGTATGATAAATCATATCTAAACAAAGCGTATAACACATCATATTTCCAAATGAAATCAGCGCATTAATTTCATTCTGAGGTGGCTGTTTACTTCTGCCGTTCATCATAAAATCGCCTTTTATAATCGCATCAAAAGCACTATAATAAACCATTCGACAATTGCCCTCCAATCCCATGAGTTCATTAACTGCGGTCGTCGAATGAAGCGAAGTTCTGTAATGTTCGATTTTTTGAATCTGTGTTTCTAGCGATTGACCTCTTTTATTGTAGTATTTTAAGTTCTTCAAGATGTTCCAAGTTGCGCCTTCTATGAACTGTTGCGCAATGTGAAGACGGTTCTTTTTTCTGGTGTAATTTTGAGTTTGCGCCACTTGCACCTTTCCCGCCAACAGAAATTCCTTTGGCATAAATGAACCTGTATAATGTTGATAGTAATCAAAAAAATGGACGGCAACTCGATTCCTACCCAGAAAATGCAACAAAGCGGAGTTCACATCCAAACTACCAAAAACAAATAATCGCTCAATTCCTTCGATGGGTAAATACTGCGCTTTCTTCGTTTCGTCGACAGGTGTAAATTTGAGCGTGTTGTCTTTTCTTGACAATCGCCCAGGATTAAAAAGGTATTTTGTTTTTTTCATAATATGCTAGATAAAACAGAATTCATAATAAGCGCAGCTTTTACAATAAGGCTTCTTAATAATCTCAGGACATTTTTCTTGTGAAATAATGGTTTCTATTCCCAGTTCCCATTTTTTGATTTGAATGACATCATCGTCGGTCAACAACACTTTTTTAGTTAATCGTTGTTTCGGATATTCTAAAATACCTGTTACGCCGTGAATATTATTTTCTCGCATGACATAGAGATAATATTTCAATTGAGCAACATGAACGAATTCTAGTTTGCTGGATTTTTTGACTTCGTGAATGATTTTTTTCCGTCCGTCGTAGTGGTCAATTTTGGCATAACCAAAATCTAATTCTTTGTATTTATCGGCTCGTTGTCCGTAAGTTGTTTCGTGTATAAACTTGCCTTCTGCGACCAATGTGCTGTCTTGTTCCATTTGTACGCCATTGGAAAATAGCCACAGTTTGCGCTTGCAAAGGTGGTAATAGTGAACTTGTGTTCCTGTTGTCATGGTATTTTAATCGTTATAAAACCTATCCTCTTTCCAGTTCAAAGGATTGTTAATGATATAATTTGAAATTCGTACAAACGATTTATCATTTCGAATAATATGGTCATGAAATCGTTCTTGCCATTCAAATTCTACGTCTGGAAATGTTTTGTGTATATGATTGGAACATGCTGACTTGAACGAACCCATCATCCGTGATACAGAACCAGATTTGGGTGATATTTTTCTAAAAAAATCGGAAATGTCATTGGTGTCCATTTCCATTCCCGTATTCGTATTTGTGGTAGAGACGTTGCACTGCAACGTCTCTACGTCCATGCCATTCACACCATTATTACCATCCATTTCATCCAAAATCAAAATTCCATGAATATGGTTAGGCATCACGATAAATTCACCCAACCGCACATGATGATTCAACCTCGGAATTTCAAACCAACAACCTTGCACAATCAATCCAATCGTCGATAATTTCATTTTGTCATCCTTGCATTTACCTAAATGATGCACCCGATTATGCGTACAAATGGTTATAAAATATGCACCAGGGTTTCGATAATCCCAGCCTTGCAACCTAGCCGATTCTATTCTGTATTTATTTCGGAACTTTGTCATTTATTGTGATTTTATTGGTTTTATAATTATTGAAATTGGCATTGTTCATACGGTCATTCATGGCATCCGCAATATTTCGATGGAAACGGACAATCATTCGGTTCGTAATAACAAAATTCGATTCCAATTAATCCATGTTGAATAAAAGATGCAGGTTTCAACATTCGTTTCAATATGGTTTTATAACGCCAATCACTTGGTAATTTCTTTGGAAATGATATCGCAAAATTACACGCTACTAACAACCGTAATAATTTCAATACTAATGCTG
>CAZMEH010000106.1:0-1858 GCA_964564885.1 uncultured Saprospiraceae bacterium
TTTTCAAAGAACCAAAAATAATTACAATGTTAGCTATTTTAATGCAAATTGCACCGCTTTTCATTATTATTTTAATAGGAATAATATTTGGAAAATGGAATGCTAGATTTAACGAAACGACTGTTTCAGAACTTAATAAGTATGCATATTATATTGGTTATCCATGTTTGATGATTAATAGTTTGATGTCGATTGACGAAGTGTTGCCTACAGAAATTAAAGCGGCGCTTTTAAATGTTGGAATACTTGTCCTTTTAACGGTCTTGATATTGGTCATTGGTCAGAAAGTCTTAAAAAATCAACGATTAATCAACACTTATTTCATTTGCTGCATCTTTGGAAATATTGCCTATTTGGGTTTTCCGTTGGTTACTTCATTAAACGCTTCTTACAAAACAGGCGCAAGTTTACATATTGCTGGTTATCTAATTGTCATATTCACATTAGGCATCGGACGATTAGAATACATCAAAGGAAAAGGAGATTTTAGTATTAAAAAATTAGCTATTTCGATTGCTACCAATCCATTATTATTATCCACCGTGATTGGTTTAGCTATTTTAATGTTTAAAATTCCAATACCTGATTTAATCGCTAAAACTATAAAAATGGTTGCCGTTAGTGCTTCTCCAACTGTTTTATTAGCGTTAGGTATTTTTATGATTAAACATAAATTACATCGGGAAGTATTATTTCATGCTTCGACGATTGCTATATTAAAACTACTCCTTGTTCCTTTATTATTTTTAATATGCTCCGTAAGCCTATTTTCAAATCAGAATTTCGATGTTTCTATCATTATGGCAGCAATGCCTGTTGCTATCACACCATTTGTTTTGTCCGAAATTTATGATTTAGATAAAAGAATTGTGGTAACATCTATCATTGTCAGCACAATTTTAAGTATCATTTCTATTCCATTAATCATTTATTTGATGTAAAGAACTATTTCAAAATTCATCAATTCTCTAGCAAAAAACATCCCTTCTGTCATCGAATCCAAACAAAACACCTAGATTTGTCCATTAATAAAGGTAAAAGTCGTTGAAAGACAATTTCCTAAGTAAAAAGTTCTAAAATTCGCAACATGGCTAAGAAACCAATAATTGATGTTATTATTCCTGCATTCAACGAGGAAAACGCAGTTGGAAATGTCGTTCGAGATATTCCGAAAGACTGGGTTCGAGAAATCATTGTATGTAATAATGGTAGTACCGATAAGACAACTGAAAAGGCAGAAGAAGCTGGCGCAACGGTTATTTTTCAACCATTGATGGGTTATGGAAATGCTTGTTTGAAAGGCATGGAATATGTTGCCAATAAACCAAAAGTGGAACAACCAGATATCATTGTTTTTATTGATGCGGATTATTCGGATTATCCCGAAGAACTGATTGATTTGGTTCGTCCAATTATCGAGAAAGATATGGATATGGTGATTGGTTCAAGAGCGTTAGGCGATTTGGAACGAGGTTCTATGACACCGCAACAGGTATTCGGAAACTGGCTAGCCACTAATCTAATCAAGTTATTTTATAACTATAGTTTTACAGATTTAGGTCCATTTCGAGCGGTTAAATACGACAAATTACTCGCTATTGACATGAAAGATAGAACTTACGGCTGGACGGTAGAAATGCAGGTTAAAGCTGCAAAAATGAAATTAAAAACCTGTGAAATTCCTGTCAAATATAGAGTTAGGATAGGTTTTTCAAAAGTGTCGGGTACTTTAAAAGGTACGATATTAGCAGGTTATAAAATACTTTGGACGATTTTTAAATTATTGTAAAACAATTGAATGGATAATTGATAGCGAGAACTCGCTATCAATTATCCATTCAATTGTTTTACAATAATT